>NVRL01000087.1 GCA_002732645.1 Sulfurimonas sp.
GTAAATCTTTATCAAAATATTATCACGTCTTTATAACAAATTTAAGGTTACTTTGATATTATTTTTCTTACTAAAAGAGCCTAGTTTACGACTATAAGGGCTTCTTTTTAAATGTATTAGTCATAGTTATAAATCTTAAATTTGCCATTAAAAGAAGGCTAAAGGAGAATATATGCAATTAGGTTTCCTAGTTGATTTGCATCTGTGTATGGGATGTAAAGGATGTGAGATCGCATGTAAAGTGGAGAATGAAGTTCCACTTAGTACATGGAGACTTCGTGTTAAATATGTAGATGTGGGGACTTTCCCAGAGACGAAAAGAACATTTACGCCTCTAAGATGTAATCACTGTCAGAACGCTCCATGTGAGAGAATCTGTCCAGTTAGTGCATTACATTATCTAGATAATGGAATTGTTAATATCGATAAAGAGCGCTGTATTGGTTGTGCAGGTTGTGTTATGGCGTGTCCATATGGAGCTATCTATATAGACCCACAAACACAAACAGCAGATAAGTGTACTTATTGTGCACACCGTGTGGCTTCATCAATGATGCCGGCTTGTGTTGTTGCTTGTCCAGTTCAAGCAAATATTTTTGGTGACTTAGATGATCCAACATCAAATATATCTAAGTATATTATGGTTAATCAAGGAAATGTTCAAGTGCGTAAGCCAGAGAAGGGAACAAACCCTCATCATTTCTATACGAATGCTGGTAATGTTAATCTTAACCCACTTGCATCTTTTAGAGGCGAAGGACATAACTTGTTCGGAGAAATTAAAACACTTCCAGTAGGAGGACACCACTAATGGCAGCACATGAAATATTAGCAGCAACAAATGCTGTAGTTACTTTAGATGTAGCTTTACCTGGTATAGTTTGGCCTTGGTTAGTTACGGTTAATATGTGGGCAAAAAGTATTGGTACTGGTCTTATCTTTATGTTGTTCTTACTTCTTAGAACACATCCTGATTCAGTAAAAAACTTAAGATTACCAATTGCTATAGCAGCGTTCGTATTTATTAATCTTTTCTTAGTGTTTACACTGGCTGATTTACATCAACCATTTAGAATGTGGCATATATTCCTTTATCCAAGTTTCTCATCAGCGATTACTTGGGGTTCATTTATGGCTACAGCATTCTTAGGTCTATTAACTTTGCTTATGTTTTTAGCTTGGAAGAAAGATGATGAAAAATATGACAAGGTATTATTGTGGACAGCTATTTTAGCGATTCCAGTAACACTTTATACAGCGGCATTAATGTCTCAATGTACAGCTCGTGAACTATGGCAAATGCCGGCAGAGTCTGCTCAAATGATTTTAGCAGCACTACTTTCTGGTTCTGCGTTTATGATTTTACTTGGTGGAGATAAACTCTCTTATGAAGCTAAAAAATCTTTAGGTGTAGTTTTAGGTTTAAGTGCATTAATGGCATTTATTATCTATATGTCAGAGTATGTTTTTGGACCGATGAAAGCTGAAGAGATTGCTTACACACTAGAGTATATTAAAGGTGACGGACCATATACAGTAATGTTCTGGTTAGGTCAATGGATAGCATACTTATTACCAATGCTATTGATAGTGTTAAGTCGTTCAAGCAAAAGTGAAAGCATTTTAAAACTTGCTGCAATTTTAGCACTAGTGGGTCTATTTTTAGTTAAACATGTTTGGCTAATGATTCCACAATTATTACCAATGAGTTAGGGGAGAAATATAAATGTATTTACAAAGTAGAAGAACATTTTTAAAAGGCGCTGCATTTACAGTTGCTGGYGCYGCTATTGCTAARGGTGTGTTTACWGCWGAYGCAATGGCTGARTCTRTTRCWGAGAGCAARTTTWCWRAYACTCCAGACTCAYTMTCWTTCTAYCCWCCAATGGARGARTGGKCTGACTTTAAAGAGTTAGATGGWGATGACTGGAAAMGWGGTGGTATTKMMCGYMAWGGTGTAMRAAGYRAAGAWAAYCCWGATGGAATWGAAGTTAAYGACTATATGATTATTCCAACTGCATGTTCAAACTGTGAAGCTTCTTGTGGTTTAACAGCTTGGATTGACAAGAAAACTTTTACAGTTAAAAAGTATATGGGTAACCCACTGCACCCAGCATCTCGTGGTCGTAACTGTGCAAAAGGTTATGCTACGCAATCACAAATGTACGATCCAGATCGTATTGCATTCCCACTAAAAAGAGCTCCAGGTTCTGYTCGTGGTGAAGGTAAGTGGATTCGTACTACATGGGATGAGGCAATGACTACTATCGGTAAGAAGATGGGAGATACATTAGCTAAAGGTGATGAGTTATCGAAAAAAACAGTAATGTTCCATGTTGGTCGTCCAAATGAGAATGGATTTACTGGTAAAGTATGGCATACACTTGGTTGTGATGCATTCAACTCACACACAAATATCTGTTCATCTGGTGGACGTACTCCGACTATCCAGTGGGCAAATGACGATAGAAGTTCTCCGGATTGGGCTAATGCGAAGTTAATCTTCCTTAACTCATCTCACGCGGCAGATGCTGGTCACTATTTCCAACAATCAGCTTCATTTATCGCAGATGCTAGAGCTAAGGGTGCTAAACTTGTAGTTATGGATCCTCGTATGTCTAACTCTGCTGGTATGGCTGATTTATGGATAGCTGCTTGGCCTGGTACTGAACCTCTTATCTATCTTTACTTAACTCAAAGAATTTTGAATGAAGGTAAAGTTGACAGAGACTTCGTTAAGAAGTGGATGAACTGGGAAGTATTCTTAAGTAATAAAAAATATTTAGATTTTATGGTAGAAAAAGGGTATATTTCTAAAGCACCGACTAAAGTAGACTTTGATACATTCTTAGATACTTTACAAGAGCTTTATACTCCATATACTTTAGATTTAGTGGCTAAAGAGACGCATGTTCCTGCTCATAAACTTGAAGAGCTATATGACATGTTCATTTGGGCTGGTACTGCAGTTTCTTCATACTTCTGGAGAGCTACTGCTGCTGGTAACCGTGGTGGTTGGATGAGTGGTCGTACAGGTTTCTTACCAATCGCTCTACGTGGTGCTATTGGTCCTGAAGGTGGWACATTCTTCCACCACTTCCATGTTATTTCTGTAGCTGGTAAGGGTGGTAGTTCAACTGTTGGTCAAGGTAAACGTGGTTCTAACATCCCTAAAGTAGATGTATATAATGAGCTTTCTTTCCCACCAGAGTGGCCACTCTCTACTTATGAGATGTCATTTTTACTTCCTCACCTTCTTGCGGATACAGAGTGGCAAGATAAATGGAAAGCAAAAGGTTTAAATGTTCCTACTAAGCTTTCTGTTTGGATTCCTCGTATGTATAATCCTGTTTGGATTAACCCAGATGGTTTTAGATGGATCGAGACTATTAAAGATGAGTCTAAAATGGAACTTACATTTAACTTATCCCCAGTTTGGTCTGAGACTAACTGGTATGTAGATTATATCTTACCTGTTGGATTAGCTGGTGAGCGTCATGATCAACATTCAGAAGCTACAATGCCTGCAAGATGGACTTCKTTCCGTCAACCAGTTATGCGTGTTGCTTTAGANAAAATSGGATGGAAACCTAAAAATCCAGCTCGTGCTACACTTGAGGCTCATATTAAAGCTGGTCTTGGTGAAGTATGGGAAGAGAATGAGTTCTGGTTTGATATGTGTGTTAACTATATTGATCCAGATGGTAAAATCTTTATTGATGATSCTAAAACTAAATCAATCAGATCTATGTGGGAGTCTAAAAAGACGCCTGGTACTCCAGTTACTATTGCTGAGTGGTATGATGCTGCATTTGGTGACAACTTACCAAATCTTAAAGCTACTGCAACTGCAGACTCTAGATACAAAAATGCTGAATTCCCAGTATATGAGTATATGAGAGATCATGGTGCATGGATGGAAGAAAATAAAATTTATTCTTCACAAGAGAAAGAAGTTAAGTATGATGGTCAAACACTTACTTCTCATGGTCACAAGTATGACAAAAGAGATCTTACTATTGACAGAAAAACTGGTGTAATCTACGCTAAAGATCATCATGGTAGTACTAAGTATAAAGATGGTAAAAAACCTGTTGCTATTGAGATAGATGGTAAGATGATGGAAGGTTTCGCTACTTTAGATAAGAAACTTGACTTCTTCTGTGAGTGGTTAGCTGATGATTGGAAATGGCCAGAATATGCTATTCCTTTCTACCCWAGAACWCCARAAGAGAAAAAAGMWATGSYWSASATYGTATCTCATGTWGAYCACTCTTATATGACWGNAGAAAGACTCATATGCGCTTAACACTGTTTTCCGTCTGCCGTATAATATTCATACGCGTTCTGCAAACTCTAAGCATCTTATGGAAATTTCACAAAATCATGACCCTATCTGGATTTCAACTCCGGATGCTAAGCGTCAAGGTTTCAAAMGTGGTGATGCTATCCGTGTTAGAATTACAGATAGTGTTACTGGTTTAGAGTCTGGTTACTTTGTAGCTATGGCTGTTCCTACTGAGGGTGTACTTCCAGGTACGCTTGCATGTTCTCACCACGGTGGTAGATGGAAACTTGTGAATTCTGTAACTGTTCCAAATGGTGTTACGGATGGTAGAGTTGCTTCTCAACCAATTAAAAGAGATATGAACGATCCTAAATTTATGGCTCACTCACCTGAAAATGTAGGGAAAGAGGGTTCTCAGATTAAGATTGAAGATTATGATGGCACAAGTGGTATTAATAGCTTTGGTGTTCCAACTGCAGAACTTCAGATGGATGGCAAAGAAGGTAAAATGAAGTATGTTGAGGGTATTAAACCTTTTCATACTGATAGATTTGCAGACTACAACCGTGATAGCGGTAACATCTGGTGGGATGGTTTAAGTGGTTCATGGCAAAATGCTGTAGCTGCAGTACATCCAGATCCAATTTCTGGTATGCACTGTTGGCATCAGAAAGTTATCTTAGAAGCTGCTCAGCCTGGTGATAAGATTGGTGATATCTATGTAAATTATGAWAAYAACTTYAAARTYTAYMAAGGWTGGAGRGATSAKTTAACWCGTGRKYTWRAKWCTGRYGATAAACTTCGTCGTCCTCAACATATCAAACGTCCGTGGGTTCCTCTTTCGGATAAAGCTTATGCTGTTGAGATTAAGAGCTAGTAAGCTTTTAACCTTTACAACCAAAGGGTATCTTTACCCTTTGGTCTTTTTCCTATCAATCTCCAATACACTTTTAATATTGTCTTTAAAAAGTAGTTATTATGAACAATTCTAAATACAAAGTTYTAATCGTTGATGATGTAGATGAAAATCTTAAACTAGTTGCTACAATACTAAATAAAGTAGGTTTTGAAACCAAAATAGCTAGAGATGGACTTACCGCACTAAGACTTGTTAAAGAGAGTAAGTACGATCTTATTCTTCTTGACATCATGATGCCAATTATGGATGGAATACAGACATGCAGGTATCTTAAAGTAGAACCAATTACTGCGTCAATACCCGTAATCTTTTTAACTGCCAGTAATGATAAAGAGACTTTGACCAAGGCATATAGTGTTGGTGGAGTTGATTACATTAAAAAACCATTTTTTAAAGAAGAATTATTGGCCCGTGTAAACCTGCATCTAGAGCTTAAAGATTATGAGAAAAATCTTGAGAAAAAAGTTAAAGAGAAGACAAAAGAGATAGCTGATACACAGGTGAAACTTATGTATACATTAGGATCAATAGCTGAGGGACACTCAAAAGAGACAGAGCTACACGTTCAGAGGGTTGCGGAGTTTACACACACTTTGGCTCTTTTAACAGGTATGGATGCAAAAGAAGCTGCAATATTAAAAGATGCATCTTCGCTTCACGATGTGGGAAAAATAGGAATTACTGATAATATACTTCATAAACCAAGCACGCTCTCAAATGAAGAATTTAAAAGAATGAAGCATCACACTCTGCTTGGTGGTGAGATGCTTGGTCACTCAGAGTTACCTCTTTTTAAAGCTGCTACTATTGTCTGTATGCAACATCATGAAAAGTATGATGGAAGTGGATATCCAAATGCTCTTAAAGGTGAAAATATACACCTATATGGACGTATAGTAGCGATAGCTGATGTGTTTGATGCACTATCTTTTAAACGTGCTTATAAAGATGGATGGACACAAGAGAAAGTACTTAGCTATATAAAAGAGATGAGTGGAAAACAGTTTGATCCGAAACTCATAGAGATATTTTTTGAGAATATAGATGAATTTTTAAAGATATATAATATAGAATCAGTTAAACAAACAAATGAAGCTATTCCTAAAAAAAGTTTGAATAAAATAATGGATTGGCTACTTAACAACAGATAGTTATAAACCAGCCCACCACATTCTAAGCCATAATCCCCAAGTACTTGTGAAGCCAACTTCACTAAAAACCAACTCTTTGTTTTTATCGTATATAAAAGTAGTAGGATATGCTGCTATTTTAAACTCTTTTGCAAAAAAACCATTAGTGTCGTTATAGACTTTGTAGTTCAGGTCATGCTCTTGCATGTACTTTATAACTTCATTATTATCACCGGAACTTACAGCTATAGTCAGTACTTCAAAGTTTTCAGAGATAGTCTGTATATTTGAAGCCTCAAGCTTACATGTAGGACACCACGTAGCCCAGAAATGAATGAGAATAGGTTTCTCTTTAGGGTAGCTATACTCTTTTGCATCTAGAAGAGTTACGTTAATATTTTGAAGTGCTTCTTTGTTTAAATCGCTACTTTTGTAGATGCTGATAACATTAGCTAATATTGTTATGAATATAAAAAATGTAACTATCTCTTTGAGGTATTTTTWGATTTTGTCTTTCATTAATAAACTTTTTGTCATGATTTTGTCACTCTTTAACACTTATGTAATAGTTTAGTGGTAATATTACCACATAATAAAAAATTGAGGGATAAAAAATGATAAAAATTTACATAGCAGTAATAGCAGCATTACTACTAGTTGGTTGTGGACCCGATAAAAAACCACATGTTAAATCTAGTATGTACCAWTCAGTAACTCCACAAGAGGCTACACTGGTTCAAAGTGGAAAAGATAAGGGTTCATGTAGTAGATGCGGAATGAACTTAGTTATGTTTTATAAAACAAGCCATGCATCAGAACATAAAGGTAATCACTATCAATACTGTTCTATCCACTGTTTAGAAGATCACCTTGGTGACGGTGTAACTCTTAAGAATCCAAAAGTTGTAGATGTAGACTCCCTTAAGTTGATTCCTGTTGGAGAAGCTCACTATGTAGTAGGAAGTAAAAAAAGAGGTACTATGACTAGAGTTAGCAAGTATGCTTTTTTAGATGAGAAAATGGCTAAAAAATTTCAAGCTAAGTATGGTGGAAATATTATGAATTTTAGTAAGGCTTTAGAAGTTGCAAAAGAGGACTTTAAACGCTAATAAAGAAGTTTTTAGTACTTATTAGTTACAATTGAGTTACAATAGTTGAGATAAACTCAAGTTATGATTGTGAGGTTCCATGCGTAGTATTGAAGAAGTCTTAGATATTATTACTGAGTCAAACTACTTTCATGCGTGGAATAAAGTTCTACTAAGTGAGACCTCTGCTCATGAATGGAAGTCGCTTCTAAAACATCAAGATGGTAATGAATTCTATAATTTACTTGCCGATAAGCTCCATACAAATAGTGTCCCATACGTGATAGTCACAGAGTATATAGATGAGTTCTTTAGATACTACGAAGACCATTCTATAGATCAACATAAAGTTAAAAACAATATTGCTCAGGCTTTTTTAAAAAAAAAGCTGAAGCATGACTCACAGCTCATAGAAGTAGAAATAAGTAAAAAACTAYCTAGTACTCTAGAGACTAAGCGGGATTTGATAAATGCACATCTTAGATGGATGCAGGCTTTTATACAGACTATTATAGATAAACCGCAAGAGTTTGAGTTAGATTCAACTAAGTGTCATGTAGGTAGATGGATTATTGAAGATTCTCTTGATACCAAAGATTCAAAAATAAATGAACTCCATCAAAATCTTCATGCAATGGCACAGAGTGCTCTTAGAATGTATAAACGTAAAGATTATGCATACTTCTTGCTACTCTATATAGATATCCTTATGTCTTCTTACCAGATAAGAGATTTGATTATGAATATATACTTTGCAAGAAGAATCACTTCTATCTACCGTGATCCACTGACTAAGCAGGCAAACTACTTTCAGCTAAAGAAGGATATTCTAAAATACGATAGTAATAGCAGTCTTTTTATGTTTAATATGAAAGAGTTTAGTAAGATAAATTTACTTTATGGACATGAAATCGGGGATGGTATTATCAAAGGAATTATTGATATAGTTCTGAAAATAGATGATGTAAATGAAGTATATCGCATCTATGGTGATGAATTTGCTATTCTTTGTCCAACACTACAGAGATCAAACGTTATATACAAACTAAAAACTGGTCTTGAGAACCATGTATTTAATATCAATAATAACTCTATAACTCTCTCTTTTCATGGTAGTGTGGCCACTATCACTCCACATGTACTAGAGCGTTGTGAATATGGACTTATAATATCTAAATCACATCATGGTCTAGTTACAAATGTAGATACTATAGATGAAGATTTACTTCATAGTTATGCTAATAATATTACTCTATCCCAGCAGTTACGTTTAGCTTTTATGGATAATAGAATTATTCCATATTTTCAGCCTATTTATAATATAAAAACCGGCACTATTACTAAGTATGAAGCACTGATGCGAATCGAAGATTTAAATGGAGATATATTATCGCCTGCCAGCTTCTTAGAAGTTCTGCAAGGTATGTATATTTATCCTGAAGTTACTAAGTTAATGATTCAAAAAACATTTGAAAGATTTAAAGATAATGACTTGGAGTTTTCTATCAATCTCTCTTTTGCTGATATTATTGATATAGATACAGAAGGTTTTATTATCGCTATGCTTAAGCGTTATCCAGAGACAGCTAAGAGATGTACATTTGAGCTTTTAGAGAATGAGGCTATACATAATCATGCCGAAGTTTGTGAGTTCTTCGCACTGCTTCATACGTATGGAGTTAATATTGCTTTAGATGACTTTGGAGTAGGCTACTCAAACTATGACACTATTTTCAAGTTTGATCTTGACTATATTAAAATAGACGGCTCACTTATAGAGTCAATATCTACAAGCGATAAGTCTCTTGTATTAGTCGAGTCTATTATTACAGTAGCAAAAAAACTAGATGCTAAGCTTATTGTTGAGTTCGTTAGTTCAAAAGAGATTTTTGATATTGTCAGCAGTTTGGATATTGATTATTTACAGGGATATTATATAGGAATGCCAGCAGAAAAACTGCTGGAGTAAATGGGTTGAGATAGAGTTGTTACTCTATCTCTGCATCTATTACGTCGTCCTCTTCTTTCTTCTTTTTCTGATCAGCTTGAGCAGCAGCTGGATCTTGTTCTTGTTTGTACATTTGCTCAGCCATTTTATGAGAAGCTTCAGTTAGTACTTTTACTTTCTCTTCGATTTGCTCTTTAGTAGCAGACTCATCTTTTAAAATCTCTTTTAAGTCAGCAACAGCACTATC
>NVRL01000088.1 GCA_002732645.1 Sulfurimonas sp.
AATATTCAAAAGATATATTAAACAGTGTTCGAAAGCCAATAGAGTTTATTATTATCTTAATAAATATAGAAGTGACAATCTATATTTACAATGATTTTGCAGGGGTTGGTACATTTGACAGGTTCTTTACAGTCAGTTATGTCGTTTTACTTACATATATTGTCTATAAAATTGTAAATGTGATCTCTGCAATTAAAATACATGAAATAGATACTGTAGATAAAAAGATCAAAAGTGAAATAATAAATGTTGGTATTAAAATAGTTAACTTTATTATTATGGTTATTGGACTACTTGTAATATTACACTTTGCAGGGGCAAATCTTACAACTGTTTTATCTGGTCTTGGAATCGGTGGTTTTGCTGTTGCACTTGCGGCTAAAGACTCTCTGGCTAACTTTTTTGRAACACTCTCTATATTACTTAGTGACGTCTTTTCTCAAGGTGATTGGATTGCTGTAAATGGACAAGAAGGAACAGTTGTAGAAATAGGTCTAAGAGTTACGACCTTAAGGACTTTTGATAATGCTATTATTGCAATTCCAAATTCTATTTTAGCAAATCAAGACGTAAAAAACTGGAACAAACGTTCACTAGGTAGAAGAATAAAGATGAGCCTTGGAATCAAGTATAACTCAAAACGTGAAGATATAAAAAATGCTGTAGAAGAAATTCGTCATATGATAGATAAGCATCCGCAAATCGCTACTGTAAATACTGAGTATGACTATTCACACCATAGAAGTTCAAAGTTAGTTTCAAAAGATGATGAGATGGGAGTAAAGAGAAATCTACTTGTATATTTAGATGAGTTCTCGGGTTCAAGTATAAACATACTTGTATATTGTTTTTCAAAAAGTGTAGATTGGACTGAGTGGTTAGAGACTAAAGAAGATGTGATGTATAAAATAATGGAAATTTTAGAGAAGAACTCACTTGAATTTGCGTTTCCATCTATGAGTATTTATCACGAAAATGAGCCTAGTCATACAAGCTAATCATATTTTCAGTCTTTTGTGATAAAATCATCACTTTAAAATCTAAATTSTNTAANNWWAWYAAATNWATAAAGNWMTWTWACCTATGSAACAAACACWAGCWAGAKYRAATATTTAYGCACTYMTKTCTCGTATCTTACTTCAAGAGTTAGATGTCAAGACACTTAAAATGATAAAAGAAGATGAAAATATTTTAGATTTTTTCCCAGCTTTTAAAGATTGGAGTGTATTAAAAGAAGTAAATGAAACTAAACTTTTAGAAGAGTATATTAACCCTGATTTTGTAAATCTATCTATTCTTCATCTCATTCCATATGAGTCTTTTTATATAAGAGAAGATCAAATGGTAGAGACTGGTGGAGCTAACCCAGTAACTGATATGTACAGTGCTTATAACTTTATGGTTGATTATGAAGCTTCTAGAACTGTTTCATCAGACCATATCGGTGTAGAATTTGAATTTATGCATCACCTGTGTCTAGCAGAGCTAAAAGCTCTAGAAGATGGTGATGCGAATTCTGTAAAAGAGATACGAGTAGTTCAGAAAGAGTTTTTAGATAAGCATCTAATTAATTGGGCTCCGCTATATCTTATAAACATGAAATTTGAAGCAAGAACTCCTCTTTACTACGATGCAGCAGAGATGGCTCTAGAGTTTTTACTTAGTGATAATGAATATTTGGTAGAAGTGTCACAATAGTTAAATGTCTTTAATATCATTAAACGCCAGTAAATGTGTTCGCTCACTTGCACGTGAGAGCGAATGTAATAAGTGTGAAGTTATCTGTCCTACAGATGCTATTGTTGTGGGAGATAATCCTCTACCGGCAATAAACTTTGCATCCTGTGTTGGTTGTGGTGCATGTGATGCCGTTTGCCCAAATGAAGCGCTCTCTTTAGATACATTTAAACCTACAGAGTTTTTCTTTGACTTTGTTCAAGACAAAGAAAATTTAATCTCTTGTCGTAAAAATGTTCCTTGTATTGCAGCTCTTAGTGTTGAACATATTATTTCTTTGGCAGTATTAAAAAAAGAAATGGTGCTAGATATGGGGCATTGTAATGATTGTTCTATCTCTCATAAATGTAAACCTCAGATCATTAAAAACTATGAAGAGGCTACTTACCTCCTGAGTGCTATGGAGAATGAAGCAGAGATTAGACTTGAAGATGTTTGCTTTGTTAATGAAGAACCGCAAGAGAATCAAGAGAGTGATAGGAGAGATTTTTTCAACTCTATAACTCTTGGTAATGTTGCAAAAGGTAAACATGCCTTTGAGACAGAAGTGAAAAAAGCTACTGATGAGTTGATTGAACATACTCTTGAAAAAGCAGATATTGCACTACTAAAGAAAAAGATAGTACCAGAGAAGAGAAAGCTTTTCTTTACTGCTATTAAAAGAGTAATCAAGCCTTCTCAGTATCATGTTATAGAAGCTACTGAAGTGACTTTTACTTCGCAAAAGCTCTTAGATAAAGAGAGTTGTACGGCTTGTCAAATGTGTTATAGAGTCTGTCCTACAGGTGCTTTGACATCAGACATAAAAAACTCTAAGATAGACTTTGATCCATTTCTTTGTATTAAGTGCAACATCTGCCATGACGTATGTGAACCAGATGCTATAACGCTCTCTACTTCATACAATGTAAAAGAGTTTTTTGAACCTACAGTTCAAAACTTAGTATCTTTCAATGTAAGAAGATGCGATGAGTGTAATGTTATATTTAGCACAAATACAGATGATAAAATGTGTTACAGATGTAAAGCAGAAGATGAAGAAGCCCGTGAACTTTGGGGCATAACTGAGGATATGTGATTATGATGAATAATGCAAATGAAATCTCACACCAGACAAAACTGTTTGGTTATATAGGTGCTGAGGCTGGTGTAAGTAGATTTAGTGCAGTGATAAACAAAATGTTTAAAGCTAATAGTGACAATGCAATGATGATTCCAATGAACATTAGAGAGGATGATCTTTACTTTACAGTTGCAAATATGAAAAAGTCACACGTTAACGGTGCTGTAATATCTAACGAATATGTAAATGATATTGTAGGAATACTAGACGAAGCTAGTGCTATGGTTGAAAAAACCGGAATGTGTGACATAGTCTTTAAAGATGGTGAGAAGCTTAGAGGTGATAYCTTTACTACAAGAGTACTTACTGAATATTTAAAGGATATAAGAGCTAGTAAGGTAGCTATACTTGGTCTGAATCCACATGCCAAAGCGTTCTCATTTTTATCTTGTGGATTTAATGTAAGTTACTTTAGTGAAAATCTTGAAGAACTTATGAATTTTACACTAGAGCTTGAAGTGAAAGATGCTGACTTAAACCGAATAGCTATTGGAATGAGTCTTGATATGTCAGACTTTGATGTTGTACTTGATTTTTCAGATTTTAACTCTTTAGAGATGATAGAAAAACTACCTCTTCACTCTTTAGATATGAAAAATAAAAAAGAGTTTTCGTGCCTTAAAAAAAGAGCGCAAGAGTTAGATACAAAATATATTAGCTATGATGATATGATTGATCAACTAACAGCGCAAGCTTATAAATTAATAACTAAAGGATAATAAGAATGAATGAACATGATTTAAGTGACTTAAAAGCAGAATTCGATAAGTTTGTTAGTGATAAGTGTTCACTAAACCCGGAAGATGGGGTACAACAAAATAGAGATGTCGGTGATAAAGAAGATGAAGAACCTGTACCACAATTTGTAGATGCATTAACTTCTAGACTTTTAGCACCTGCACATAGTGGTGTATATCTTTCTCGTTTAGATATCAAAAGAATAGCAGAAGCTATTGATGAATCTATTCCTATTAAAGAGCGTGTTAAAATGGTAAAATCACTGTTTAGACACACGACTAAGAAAGAGTATCTAAGAGATGCTTTTGCTGAGATAGACAAGCATATTAATGGTCGCATCTTAATATATCAAGAACTTAGTGAAGCTTTCCCGGCATCTAAGAGTGTTTTTGATGGACATATAGCTAAAGCCAAAAAGACTATGAGAATGTTTAGTACTATTATTGAAGATTTCGAAGAGATAGAACCGACTAGTGACCCAATGTTCGTTTAATTTTAATTGCGTCAGCTATTAGAATTAAAATAGCAGCGCATTTACTGCGTTGTTGCTTTCGTCACGTACTTTTAGTACGCTTCCTCAAGCACGCCTTGTAACTACACTACTCTTTTAATTCATTCGAAGATAGTTTAAGAGAGTGTTTCTTTTTCTTTGCTTACATCATACCTTGCAGTTGTAACCAACCTTGCCAGATAAGTGAACTTGATATTCCGGCTGCAAAACCGGCGATGATATCGTCACCCATTACACCGATGCCACCTTTAACTTCTCTGTCAATTCTACCAATGATAGAAGGTTTCGCAATATCAAAATATCTAAAAAGTGCAAAAGATAATATAGCCTGAACTAAAAATCCATTCTCAAAACTTGTTACCTCACCCATGCTGACACTAATAGCAGGAGCTACACTTAGTGCAAACCACATTCCTGCAAGTTCATCTATAACTATTCGTTTATCATCATGTGTTCCGGTTCTTTCTTCATACTTGTTTATAGATTTAATAGCGATAATGCTAATGAGAAGTGATGCTAAAAATAGAGTTTGTGCATCAAAGTATATTAGTATAAGCATTCCAAGGGGTAGAGAAACTATAGTTCCTACAGTTCCCGGTGCTTTTGGTGCTAAGCCGCTATAGCCAAGCGTTATAAAAAACCAATTCATTTTTTTCCTAAGTAAGTGATGTAGTTTGGTAGAGTTTCATTAACTCTAGGTAGAAATCTTTTTCAGTATGTTCTTCTAGAAGACCCTCAACTGGTAAGATGTCGTAGTATAATTTTTCCAAGTTTTTAAATCTTTTTGGAAAAAGTTTAGATAATATCTGAGCTGATATTTCTTTTCTTATAAGCATAGTAGGTGGTAGTAGACCTAGTTCTAGAAGTTCTAAAATAGAATCTGCATGATAAGATATTTGATGATGTTGACCGTGAGGACAAGTGTTTTTACTTACAAGTGTGGTACACTTATCACAGTAAACATATTCGCTAGCTACATTAATCTCTATATCTATTCCTATTACTTTGTCAATAATAGACTTGTTAGAGTTACAATCATAATACATGCCAAGACCGGCATGGTTTCGTCCAATTGTAAGTCTATCACAACCATAGTTTTTAGCCACTATTGCATCTATAATAATTTCATTATATCCTGCAAATATATAACTGTTCTCTAGTGGAATAATAAMTWMRYRRWWYKTWWKKAAAAAGTTATTTATAAAGAAGTCTAGTGACTCTTTTCTTGTTTCATAGTCCAAGTTTGACTCATTTGTATATTTAATTAAAAATATTACAAGTAAATCAGTGTTTTCCAGTGCTTGACGAATAAGTCTTTCATGAGCACGGTGCAGAGGATTTGCAGCCATAACAAGAGATGTTGTATGTTTTGCATTTATAAGTTTTTTTGCTTCTTCAATACTCTCTTTATTTTTATTGCTTGAAGGATGTATAAGTGTATACTCTCCAGATACAGCTAATGGTCCTAGTCTATTCATAGTTGCTAAAACACCAGGATGACTTGTGTCATCAGTGCCATAAATATGTTTTATTCTTTCACTTGGTTCAATATGAAAAACTTCATCAACTATGAGCGTAGCAAAAGGTTTTTTGTCAAAAAGTATTGTAAGTTCTTCTCCAACTTCTAGAGTTTTAAGAACTTTAGCATTAGTTTTTCCAGAAGGAGCAAGTATAAAAGGAAAGGGGAAAGTCTTTCCATTTATAAGTCCTGTTTTTAAAACGTTTTGACTCTCTTTTGAGTTCATCAAAGAAGTAGCAGGGGCAAGTAAACCATCTTTTAGTAACTCTAAAGCAGAAGCTGCTTCTTTGTCGATTAAAAGAGTTTTATTTTTTCTTGATGATGTCATATTTCTTTCGTTTTTCCCATAAACTTTTACGGCTTATTCCTAGTTTCTTTGATAGTTCTATATCGGGAAACTTATATTGATAGTTAAGGACTATATACTTAACATAATCTTCTATCGGCAGTATGTCACCTTGATCAAAAATATTATTTTCACTCTTTATCTCTAAAACCCTGTGTTCAACATCTTCAACCTTATCAGTACTTGATACAATTACNTTTTTATTCTTTATAAGAGAACAAAAAGTTTTTCTATCACCTTTTTTAAGAGTTTGATAATCTATAATATATAGAATTGAATCTTGATTTAATGACTCTATCTCATTCATAGCCTTTGGATCACTCAGCGTTATAAAGTGTATAGGCAAATCTTTTTCATATGCATGTTCAAATGCAAAAGCATCTGAATACTTCTGAAATGAAGATGAAATAAAAATCGGGAGTTCTATTGTATCATGGTCATACTCATGTGTTACTGTTGAAAAAGAGTGAGTCAAATATTTTTTATAAGCTTCGTCTCTCTTCTTTAGTTTTTCATAATCTTGATAGTGATCTATCTTTCTTATAAGCTCTTCAATCATAAATGGTTTTAATATATAATCTTTTGCACCGGCACTAAGTGGTTTTGATACAGTGTCATTGCTTATATAAGAGACCATCAGTATGATAATGGATTTCTTAAATGTTTCAATAACGGGGTGAAAATCTTGACCATTTATATTTGTCGAGAGTAAAACAACGTCATAATTGTTACTTTTTATAGCATCTCTTGTAGATGTACACATTTCACATATGTGACCTAACTCGCCTAGTTTTGTAGCAATACTTTGCGCTAAGTAAACTTCATTTTCTATAATTAGTATTTTCAAATCTTCGTCCAATCAAAATATTTTAAATTTGCATTTGCAATAACTCCAACACCTTCACTTCGACCTATAAAGCCAAGCTTTTCAGTTGTTGTAGCTTTTATATTTACTCGTGAGCTATCGCAGTTTAAAATCTCTGCGATTGTTTTTCTCATCTGTAGCTTATACTTGCCAATCCTTGGCGTCTGAGCTGCTATTGTTAAATCCACATTTACAATAACAAAACCAAAGTTGTATATTTTATTCACAACTCTTTGCAGTAGAATTTTTGAGTCAATATTTTTATACTCATCACTACTGTCTGGAAACATCATGCCAATGTCACCCATGCCCGCTGCTCCCAAAAGAGCATCAATTAAGGAATGAATAGCAACATCACCATCACTATGAGCTTTGAATCCAAAGCTAGATTCTATCTTGACTCCGCCTAGATACATCTCTTGGTTATCATMAAAAGCATGAACATCAAAGCCTGTACCACTAAGTATGTCACTCGATGGCTGAGATAAWCATGAAAGAGAGTTTAAATCTTGTATAAAAGTGATTTTATTAGCTTCACTATCTCCAAGAATAAACTCTCTTGATCCACCGTTTGCAACAATGGCACTACTTTCATCTGTAAATTCTTCATCTGTTTTAAGAGCATTTTTAAGAACAGAGGTTTTAGAGAGCTGAGGAGTTTGAATTCTCTTTACTTTATCTCTATCTATAGTCTTATTTTCATATACGACAGTGTCACTGACTTTTAGATATGGAACGACACAGTCAGCTTCACCTTTTTTAGAAATTATCTTTTTCAAAAATTCTTCGTTTATGCAAGATCTTGCTATGTCGCTAACAAGCACATAATCAGTTTCGACTTCTTTTAAAGCATTTTTTAAAGAGCTTTGTCTAGTGGTAGAACCTTCTACAAATGTAAAAGAGTCATAGTTTTTCATAAATTCAATATCATCGATAGAAGAGGTGATAATGATTTTATTAAAAAGTTTAGTTTCTACACACTTATGAGCGACATATTGCCACAAAGGCTTATGCCCAATTCTTAGCCATTGTTTCTTAACATCGCATTCAAAACGACTAGAACTACCAGCAGCAAGTAAAATAAGTGTTGTGTCAGCCAAATATACTCCCGTTTATGAAAAGTGTTACGAAAGTATACACTCATAAAGCTTTTTTTTCTCTTGTTTTTGCAATATAGTGTTATATTGTCTTTGATATACTTATTTCTTCAGCCCCTTAATGCTACTTTAACTTTATTTGATTATATTTCCACATACTAACTATATATATTGATAAAATATTAGGAGAAAATTATGAGAACTTCATGGGTGAAAAAACGAGAGAATGATTCTGTAAGAACTCAAATGTATTATGCAAAACAAGGCATAATAACAGAAGAGATGGAGTACGTTGCAAAAGTAGAAGATTTATCTCCTGAACTTGTAAGAAGTGAAATTGCTAGAGGTAGATTGATTATCCCTGCGAATGTAAATCATACATCATTAGAGCCAATGGCAATCGGTATTGCATCTAAATGTAAAATTAATGCAAATATTGGTTCATCTGCAATAGCATCTGATGTTCAAGGTGAAGTAGAGAAGATGCAGGTATCTCAGCACTATAAAGCTGATACGGCGATGGATCTTTCAACAGGTGGAGACTTGGATGAGATTCGTAAGGCTGTAATTGGGGCTTCAAAGATTCCTATTGGAACAGTGCCTATCTATCAGATTCTTCACGATGTTGGTAATAAAATTGAAGATCTAAGTATAGACGTAATGCTTGAAGTTTTAGAGCGTCAAGCACAACAAGGTGTTTCTTACTTTACAATTCATGCAGGTTTCTTATTAGAGACTATGCCTAAAATTGCAAAAAGAAAAATGGGTATTGTTTCTCGTGGTGGTTCTTTAATGGCTGCTTGGATGATGCACTATCATAGAGAAAATCCTTTCTATACAGCATATGATGRGATTTTAGATATCTGTGCAAAATATGATGTTGCTCTTAGTCTTGGAGATTCACTTCGTCCAGGTTGTTTAGCAGATGCATCTGATGATGCACAGCTAGGTGAGCTTAAAGTTCTAGGCGATTTAACTCTAAGAGCTTGGGAAAAAGATGTTCAGGTAATGATTGAAGGACCTGGTCACGTTCCTTTAAATCAGGTTGAACGTAATATGAAACTTCAACGTGAACTGTGTCATGAAGCACCGTTTTATATCTTAGGACCATTAGTTACAGATATCGCTGCCGGATATGATCATATCTCTTCGGCTATCGGTGCTGCTGTTGGTGGATGGCATGGAGCTAGTATGTTATGTTATGTAACACCTAAAGAGCACCTAGGGCTTCCAAACGCTGATGATGTACGTGAAGGTATCATTGCATACAAAATAGCTGCTCACGCTGCTGATATTGCTCGTGGTCGTAAAGGTGCGAGAGATGTTGATGATGCTATGAGTGATGCAAGATATAGCTTTGACTGGGAAAAACAGTTTGAACTAGCACTTGATGGTGAGAGAGCTCGTGAGTATCATGATGAAACTCTTCCTCAAGATGTATTTAAAGAAGCAGAGTTTTGTTCTATGTGTGGACCGAARTTTTGYTCWWWKAARATMWSWCAAGATRTYMKSGATWACMCTGMMGMKMWWGAAAAAATTGCAAGAGAAGTGAAAGAGAAGGAATTAGCAGAGGCTGCTAGTTAATATAATTTTGGCATTAAGTGCCAAAATTATATAGTTTAGAAAGCTTAAAAAATAAGATTATTGATATAAGACAATTTTTGT
>NVRL01000089.1 GCA_002732645.1 Sulfurimonas sp.
CATAAGTAGCTACATCTGAATTAGTTGCTAGAGTTCCAACTACTGCATCTGCTGCTTGGTTTTCATCATAAGAAAGAGTTTGATCAGCTACTGTTGGAGGAGTCACTGTCGTTGTCGGAACCTGTTCACCCCTACGAGCTTCTTCACCTTCGTCTAGCTCACGAAAGTTATCTTCTTGTGCATCTTGAAATGCTCTGTCTCTTAGGTCTGCGTTTATGTCTGCGATGCCACCATTAGCTTCTGCGAAGTTTGCCGGTCCACCTTCTGTGGATTCTGCACCAGGAGAATCTTCTTCACCTGCAGTCTCAATATCGTCTATACCATCTTCATCTGATAAAAGAGATACAAGTTCATCTTTTGGTTGTTCTGAAGCTTCTTGAACTTGTTCTTGTGGGGAGTTTGCAGTAGAGTCCATCAGTTCTTCTGAATTACCAAGAACTACCATGGAATTTTCACCGTTATCAAAATCTATAACAGCTGAGTCATAAGGTTTATTATTTTCGTCCCCTACAACTCTTTCTCCATCAAATATACTATCACCACTTTTTAATTCTCTTTGAGAACCTTCAACAGACACAGCATAAAACTTCCCGTCAATATCACCAATTTTTCCAACAACAGACATAAAAACCCCTTACAGATATCACAAACATTAAGTTTAAACATTATACTACTATAAACTTACAACTTATTCTTGACTAATTGTATGATAATACAAAAATAAATTATTTAATGCTATTGTACCTAGGGACAATAAGGTTTTTAACTCTCTATAATCTCTATATCAGTGCTAATCTCCAGTGTTACGGTACTATCACCTTCTCCACCTGTCACTTCTTGATACATTTCTCCAGTTTCTGAATCAGTCTTGAATTCTCCTAAAGTCCACTCAGCATCTGGACCGGTTGTATCAAGGTTTATACTATCATTTTCATCGCCTTCTATTCTTAGTACATGATCCTCATCTGTCACTGTCAATACATCTTCTAAAGTAACAGATGTGATATTTTGCTCACCATCACCTAAGTTAATAACATCGATATCAGAGTACTCATCACTGATAGCAGTAAAATCTACCTCCATATCTTCACTAACTAAAAGTGAATCAACACTGTCATCCGGAGTATCTTCAGCAATAGTATCTTCATCACTAGCTTCAGCATTTACCACTTCATCTATAGTAGCCTCTGTAGTCACATCTGAAGTATCTTCAGCAGCGGTATCTTCAGGAACTGCATCTGTAGTTTCTTCATCGATAGTCTGCTCAGCCACTTCATCTGCTGTAGCTTCATCAGAAGTAACTTCATCACTTGCTGGTGTATGTATTACATCATCCGTAGTATCTTCTTCTACTGCCTCTGTTGTATCTTCATCTACCGTGTCTTCTGCTACTGCTGCCGTTACCACTGCAACCGCCGTAGTATTTTCATCACTAGCAGGTCTGTTTACTAGCTCATCTATAGTCTGCTCAGAAACTGTGTTTGTCGTATCTTCTGCTGTAGTATCTTCATCAACTGCATCTTCATTAATAACATTGCTAGTATCTTCCGCCACGGCATCTGCTGTAGCTTCATCTGTTGTACTCTCAGGTATTGCATTAGCTGTATCTTCATCTGTAGTATCTTCTGTCACTGCATCTGTCGTACTTTCAGCTGCTGTATCTTCATCTACCGCATCTGTTGTCGCTTCATCAGCAGTAACTTCATCACTCGCCGGTATATGAATCACATTATCCGTAGTATCTTCTTCTACGGCCACTATTGTGTCTTCATCTACAGTTTCTTCCGAACTAGCAGCTGTATTTATTACTTCAGCTGTTGTATCTTCATCTACTGCATCTGTGGTTGCTTCATCCGCCGTCACCTCATCAACTGAGTCTGTTGTATCTTCTGCTACAGTATTTTCATCAACTGCGTCTACCGTTTGTTCACCTGCTGTATCTTCTGCTACTGCATCGGTAGTATCTTCATCTGTAGTACTTTCAGTTTCAGCGTCTGTAGTATCTTCATCTGTTGTCTGCTCTTGTACAGCTTCTGTAGTATCTTCAGGTGCTGTGTTTTCATCTACAGCATCTGTTGTATCTTCTATAGTAGTATTTTCATCACTTGCCGCTGTTTTGACTACCTCACCTACAGTATCTTCAGCAACGGCATCAGTTGTTGTTTCAGGAGTTGTATCTTCAGTTACTGAATCAGTAGTCTGTTCATCTGTAGTATTTTCACCAACACCTTCAACAGTATCTTCAGGTAGAGTTTGTTCAACCACTGCATCTGTGGTCTGCTCATCTACTGTATTCTCAGTTGTTGCATCTGTAGTCTGTTCATCAGTAGTGTCTTCTGCATCTTCATAAGATGCTTTTTCTGCTATTGTATCTTCTACTATCGCATCAATAGTAACCTCAGCTACAGTCTCTCCAACATCTGCAAAGTTTGGTTGAACTTCAACCTGACCCTCAATAGTACTAGATATTGACATGTTTTGGATTACAAATGTACCGTTACCACCTTGTGAACTAACCTCAAATTTTGCAACAGGTACATCTGTTTCAAAACTATAAGTATCAGAATAAGAACCTGAGTCTCTAAAGCCACCTTGTGATTCAATAGGATCACCATTAACATCATAAGCAGTTATAACAATTTGTGTAGCATTACTACTATTAGAATCAAACTTACCGCCTAGTCCATCTAAAGTAAATGTCACTTGGTTTACATCTACTCCCGATATCTCAAATGTCATAGTTTCATCATTACTTAAACCATTAGAAGTTTGGTTTCCAATACCATGACCTTTACCACCACCTTGATTATAATCTGATAAATGCCCATCTGAAACTGTAGTTGTAACCGTTAAAGCATCTTGAGTAAATACAGCACTACCATCTGATTGTAGCTCACCCCAATCAGATACAGAAGCGTTTCCATCAAATGTTCCAATACCAATACTATCAATTGTATCTACATCTTTAAAGTAATTTCCATCAGCACCTTGGTAAATTCCATCAGCTTCATTTGCTGCAACATCTATTTCTTGATGCTCAACAACATGCTCAGCTATAGTATTTTCATCTACACCATCAGTAGTTTGTTCATCTACAGTATTCTCTGTTTGAGCATTTTGAGTCTGCTCATCTGTTGTCTCTTCTGTAGTTGAATCAGTCGTAGATTCATCAGTAGTAGACTCTTCAGTTGTAGACTCAGCAACTGCATCAACTGTTTCTTCAGAACTAGCGTCTACAGTAGATTCAGGTGTCGTATCTTCTGGTATTGGTTCAACGTTATCAAATGATATATAATTAATTACATAATCATGACCGTTACTACCATTACCTTCTGGTGCTGAAAATACAACTTGATCAAAATCAGAACCATTTGCAGGCTGTAATGTTACAGCTGGATCAATAACATCACTACCACCATGGTGAATTATACTACCAACTGGTTCACCATCTTTATAAAATGTAACTTGTGCATCTTCTCCTGAGTTCTTCCATCCAAACGAAATATCAACAGATGAAACATCATTTTCAAAATCAACTACAAGTTTTTCAGAACCTACACCATCTTTATACCCAATTTCAACATMATCASCTGAAGACTCTCCTGCGACACCAAAGCCATACTCATGGTCACTTATAGAAGCCTTATCACCTGAAGCAGTTAATGCTGTTACGCTAAATCCATTATCTGTATCACTTATATTATCAAAATTTATTGTAACCGGTGTAACTGTTTCTATCCCGCCAATTGTATCTTCAGGAACTGCATCCGTTGTTTGCTCATCTGTCGTATCTTCAATCTCACTAGAAACACCTTCAATTTTAAATTCACCTTTTACTTGATTAAATTCAATTTCATCAAATTCTTTATCAGAATTAATATTTAAGGTCAAGTTGCCTTTATGACCTGACATATCTGCACTATTATAAGTTTCTCTACCAACTTCTACACCCTCTTTATATAGCACAACTTCAACTTCATCACCATCATGTTTTTTACCTGCATTGTCAAAACTTTTGAATGAAATTTTTGTACTGTTAGTCTCACCATCTAGATCTAGAGTATGGGAATGTTTTGATCCAGGATTTAAATGAATTTGATTTTTTCCTTTGAATGAATCTGTTTCAGTATGTGCAGTAGTTTGTTCATCTACTGTATTTTCAGGAGTAGCATCTGTAGTACTCTCCGCTTCTGTAGTGTCTTCTGCAGTTGTGTCTTCTGCTACTGCATCGGTTGTATCTTCATCACTTGCTAGAGTATTTACAACTTCAGCTGTTGTGTCTTCATCAGTTGTCTGCTCATCTGCTGCATCTGTAGTATCTTCTGCTGTAGTATCTTCAGGTATTGAAGTATCTTCTGCAGTTGTATCTTCTGCTACTGCATCTGTAGTCTGCTCATCAATTGTGGTCTCAGAAGTTGCATCTGTTGTCTGTTCATCCGTAGTAACTTCTGGAGTAGAAGTTGTAGTCTGCTCATCTACTGTATCTTCTGCTACTGTATTCTCATCAACAGCATCTGTAGTCTCTTCTGTTGTTGCATCTATTGTCTGCTCATCAGTTGTATTTTCACTAGTTACTGTTGTCTCTACCCAAACACCATCAGTATTTAGTGTATAGCCAGCTTCATTCATCGCTTCAACATCTACAACTTCAGTAACAACTACTTCAGCTACATCTTTTACTAACTCTGCAAAGTCGTCTACATCATTTGCATAAATTGTATCTTTTGCAATAGAGCTGATATCTGTATGTGTAGCATACTCAGCATCTGATATCTCAGGCGGTTGTTCTGTTCCGGCTGCATAATCTAAATCATGTAAACTTCCTGAGTTAATTCCTACAGTCTGCATAGAGTCAATATTGTCTGAGATAAACTCTTTCCACTCAGGTAAAAAGTCTAAGAAATCATCTTCATAAGCATCATATGCATTACCATCACCTAGCATAAACAGAACATCTTGATCGGCTGATGGTTGAGTTCCATCGTAAGAGTCAGTTGCTAAATGCATACCTTGTTCAGGATCTGTTCCATACTTATCTGTGTGTAGTAGATTATTGGCATTAAAATCATCTCCATCTTGCCAACCAGTTTGCTCAGCATTATTTCCCCAGAACTGAATAACATTTACATGTACATTTCCAAGTGCTTCATATTGTGCAATGATGCTGTTTACTGCATCTTCAGAAAGGTCTAAGTCTGTATTACTCATACTGCTAGAGACATCTATTACAAATGTTATGTTAGTTGTAACCGGTGATTCTTCTGTGATTTCTTTAGTTATCACTTCAACTGGTGTTTCAACTATCACTTCAGAAGTTGTAGCTTCAGGARYWGTCTGCTCAGAAGTTTCATCAACAGTACTTTCATCAACTGCATCTACAGTTTGCTCAGCTGTAGTACTTTCAGGTGTAGCATCTGATGTATCTTCAACTGTTGTCTGTTCATCACTTGCGTGAGTATGAATTATTTCAGCTGAAGTACTCTCAATAGTTTCATCTGCAGTACTCTCTGGAGTTGTATCTTCTGTAACAGCATCTGTTGTGCTTTCTGCTGTTGTATCTTCTGCTCTTTCGCTTATTATCTCAAATGAAGCCACAGTCATTTCAGGCTTTGATTCTGTTGTTATTTCTTCAGCTGTTGTATCTTCRTCACTAGCTGGTGTGATTACGTTCTCATCAACAGTCTGCTCAGATACAGCCTTAGTTGTGTCTTCTGGAGTTGTATCTTCACCTATAGCGTCTACAGTATCTTCTGCAACTGTATTTTCATCTACTGCATCTGTTGTATCTTCAGCTACTGTGTTTTCATCTGTTGCATCTGCTGTATCTTCATCTGTAGTCTCTTCAGCTACCTCTTTTGTAGTATCTTCGTCTACAGTATCTTCTGCTGCTGCTTTTTCATTTACAACATCGCTAGTATCTTCTACTATCGCATCTGTTGTTTCTTCTGCTGTTGTATCTTCGTCGCTTTGCGGAGTATTTACAACTTCACCTGTTGTAGCTTCATCACTTGCAGAAACATTTACAACTTTATCTGTTGTTTCTTCTGCTACTAAATCTGCTGTAGCTTCATCTGTAGTATCTTCTGCTTTTGCAGCTGTATGCTCTACATTTTCTGTTGTATCTTCATCTACTGCATCTATTGTAGCCTCATCTGTTGTACTCTCTGGTACTTCAGCTACTGTATCTTCATCTGTTGTATTTTCATCTACTGCATCTATTGTAGCTTCTGGATCTGTATCTTCGTCTACTGCATCTGTAGTWKCTTCWKYTKTWGTATCTTCATCWGMTGMTKSAGTTYTTACGTARCTRTCTGTWGTATCTTCWRCTAYTGCATCTRTTGTGCTCTCATCTGTTGTAGCCTCTGGGGATGCTGGTGTTGTTACTTTAGCGTCTGTTCTATCTTCTGCTACTGCATCTATTGTATCTTCAGCAGTAGTCTGTTCATCTATAATATTTTTTGTATCTTCTACAGTTGTATCTTCTGCTACTGCATCTGTTGYATTTTCAGGAGTAGTTGTCTCAGGAGTTGTATCTTCTGTAATGCTTGCTGTTGGAGGAGTAGTCTGTTCAGTAGTTGTGTCTTCTGGAGTTGTGTCTTYTGCTAAACCTGTAGTTGTATCTTCAGGAGTTGTATCTTCATTACTTTCATCATTTCTATCTTCGCTATCACCAAATGCACGTTCTCTTAAAGTAGCGTTGATATCTACACTTGCATTATTTGCATCTGCGAAATCAGCTTCACCGCCTTCTGATGATTGAGCTCCGCCCTCTTCTCCACCAGCAGTTTCTAAGTCATCAATATCATCTGTTTCACCAATATCATCTAACATTGATTTTATAGAGTCTGGTTGAGTTACTGTCTCATTCTCTGCAAACTCTTGGGATGCWARAGATGAATCAAATAGTTGTTCTTGATCTCCAAGTACTACAATATCTCCGTAACCATCATTCATACTTACTATTACACTATCAATAGCCTTATTTGAACTATCTCCGACAATAACTTCACCTTCATAGATCTCATCACCCCTTGAAATCTCTCTTAGTGAACCATCTTCTGCTCTTGCATAAAATTTACCGTCGATACTTGCGATTTTTCCGATTACGTTTGACATAATACACTCCTTAGAAAATAACTAATTGTAAAATAGTATAATTATTTGGAGTAATTGTATATTGGACCTGAGTACAATAGATAAACTTTAAGTTAWAAAAGTATAGTATTTGCAAAATTAAGTTTTAAAGAGAGAGAATGAAAAATATTAAAGAAGCAATAATTTCTTTGGATATTATGCCAAGAGAAACTTATGATAAGTTTAGTAAATACTCAAAACTTCAGAATGCTTCTCCCGATGAAATCTGGAAAYATTATCCATCAACCGGATTAAATAACTATGATCCAAACACTATGGTATTAGAAGCTTCTATTATTGAGACATACCTCCTGCTTAACTACCTTAAAGAGCATAATATAAAAGCAAGACTTTGGTATAACAACCCTCTATTTATACATAATGATGACCTCTATAGAATCAAAGGTGACGAGATTATAAAAGAGTCAATTGATAATCTATACTATGTGTCTATGAGAGAAGCTCTGTCACATCCTTTTTTCAGAATATTAAAAATTATTTTAGAGAGTAGAGGCGGTGATATAGTCAAACCAAATATGCAGACTATGGAAAATGCCGGTTGTATGAATAAATTTTACGCAAAAAGAGAACTCTACAAAAAACGCAAAGAATACCTAGGTGATATAATAATACCTTTTAACATAACGGGGAGAGATCATGAAGTCTTTATGAAGTATGTAAAAGAAAATCTAGGTGATAAAATCGTACTTAAAAAAGATTGTGTGCAAGAAGGGAAAGGTGTAATATTTAAAGATCTTAGCAGAGATAATCAGATGCAAAGCATATCTAAAATACTCAACTCTCACAAAGCTAAAGATAGGGAAATCYTAATATCTCGTGCTTATGAAATTGAGAGAGAATATAGATGCTATTTTACTCAGCATGGAGACAAAAAAACAGTTTACTCTATAAAACAGAGAGTTAACTCCCAAKACATAGATGTATATGACAAAGAAGATATAACTATATACAAAAACATCTCGGTGAAATGGCATGAAGTAAAAACTGATTCTGACGTATTTAAGTTTGGAAGTGAACTAACTAAGGATATGTTAGTAGATCTTAGTTTTGATACAGGATGTCTTGAATTTGCCCAAACAACGGATGGCAAAATAGTTTTCTTTGAGATAAATCAGATGGCTGGTCCACTTCCTTTTGCAGGTGAAGACACTAAAAATATGACTAGTTACTACTATAGTATTTTTGACAATATGTTTAAAAATAAGATCTAAACACTTAAATGAATTATGGAAATATTAAACGAGTTTATTAAAAATAATCATGATCTAGTAAATCAGATGAAAACTTGTTATTACCATTATGATAGAAACAATCTAAACCTGCATCACCTTGAAGGTGATGTATGGACCCACACTATGATGGCATATACGAATGCCGTAAAATACAAGTGTTCAAACATTGTTAAATGSKMARWAAWKMTWCAYKWTRWWKGWRGMWYWTRTWSTAKWRRKSAWWATRRMWMWMWTAWWMRKSTWTCWTTTRSMRMMTWWGMAGGTGTATCTATTTTTACATCTATCGACGTATTAAATAAAACAGATTTAACACATAATGATAAAATTAAGATTTTCAAAATCATCTCTTATCAATATACTATAATTGACCACATAAAATACAATAAACCATCTATTAAAAAACTCTTGAGTAAGTTTAAATATGAAGAAAATATTTTGGAGGAACTAGCTCAATATGCACGATGCGAYCTACTTGGAAGAAAAGTTAGCCAAAGTAGAATAAAGATATATGATAAAAAAACTATGCAAGACTTAATAACATATACTAAAACAATAAAACAAAATACAAAAGATTTAAGTACAAAGAAAAATAGTATAACTATCCTAGTTGGACCACCATGCTCAAAAAAAAGTACATGGGTAGAAGCAAATGCGAAAGATGCAATAGTTATTAATAGAGATTCCTGTGTTGAAGAGATAGGAAGAAAATATAATAAAAATAGTTACGATGAAGCTTACTATTATATGAGAGATAATAAGAATATAAAAGATGAAGTCGATATTCTAGATGATAAAAAAGATACAGAAGCAAAAAACACAAAAAATAAAAACATAATAATTGACAATCCTAACCTTAGTCTTAAAAATAGAAGAGAATGGATAGATGCCTTTAAAGTCACACATACAATAAAGCTAATTGTATTTCTATCTTCATTTGAACAGTTGCAAAAATGTAGCAAAGAACGTGGTGAAAAAATAAATAAACATATTAGTAGACAAAATTTTATAAATAAGTTTAAACTTTTTAATTTCCCACTGTTAAATGAGGGAATAGACTATATAATTTATGAAAATTAGATAAAAGGTAATAAGTAAGAGTAAATTGATCAACTAGGCAGCGACCTACGTTTCCACACCTGAAAGGTGCAGTATTATCAGCGATGAGAGGCT
>NVRL01000090.1 GCA_002732645.1 Sulfurimonas sp.
TCTCCAAAAGAGACATAAAAACTCTCTTTAATTGGAGGAATACCATCTATCTCTTTATCATAATGAGGTTTCATATGCTCATATATCTCTAGCCCAATATCTTTCTTCTCTTTCTCAGACAAGCCCGGAGGTGGAATCAAAATATTCATAATAAGATTTTGATTTCCCTGAGGGAGGTACTCCATCTTAGGAAACAACATAATAATTGTCGCTACAGAGATACTAGCCATAAGTACAATCATAATAAACTGATTNNCWYTYYTCTTTNAANACTCCATATWACASYAKWCATAAAMAWASMRGCRATYTTTTTWGCCATRMTTAYTAAAAATGAGTCTGGYTTWTSTRMWACTTCATRYTCYTTSTCATGAYYWYTTGAACTYAKTTTTATAAGYTGMGTCCAAAACATSGGRATAACWGARATAGATACAAAYAAAGAAAATGTWATWGCMGCWGTMACTGCWATAGCAATATCTTTAAAWAGTTGTCCMGCYTCTGATTCTAAAAAKATWACAGGTAAAAAAACTGCWATWGTYGTTARKGCWGAYGCMACTARTGCACCCCAAACCTCAACTGTACCATCATGTGCTGCATCAAATGGTTTTTTACCCATCTTCAGATGCCTGTCAATATTTTCTAAAACAACAATCGCACTATCAAGTAACATACCAACCGCAAATGATATACCCGCAAGAGAGATAGTATTTAAACTTCTATCCATAATATTTAAAACTATAAACGTTGAGACAATACTAATAGGAATAGCTGCGGATACAACTGCTGTTGGTAAAAAAGACCTCAAAAATAGTAAAAGAATTATAATTGCAAGTACAGAACCAATAGCAATATTATTTTTTACTAAATCAATAGCACCTTGAATATATCCTCTTTGATCATAGAACCACTCTAAATGAATATCATGAGCAGGAAGTACATTTTCATTTAGATGCTTTACCACTGCTTCTACACGATTTGTTGTATCTACAACATTAGCAGAGGGCTCCATACGTACACCATATATAAGAGCTTTGTTTAGTTTATCTCCATTAGACTGTAAAATATTTGCTACAACTTTTTCGTATCCTTTTGATACCTCAGCAATATCGCCTAAACGAATACTCTGCTGACCATCATTAAATAGTACCATCTGTTCTAAATCTTCTATTGAAGTAAATCTTGCAGATGTTCTTACACGGTAAGTACGTCTATCTATATCTACTGTTCCTGCTGCTGTGTCAACATTTTCAGCTTGGATAGCGGCTGTTACCTCATCAATAGTCAGACCATGAGCCGCCAATTTTTGTGGAAAAAGTTTTATGTGAAGCTGATCTTTTGTACCACCTGGGACAAAGATACTTGCCACTCCTGTTACGCGTTCAAACTGTTCTTTTATTTCGTTATCTAAATATGTAAGATAAGTATCAATATCTCTACTATTTCCTTCATTTACAACAAAACCCATCCAGATAGTAGGAGATGCATTTGATCCGGCTGATTGAATAATAGGTTTTTCAACATTTTCAGGATATCTCTCAACTTGGTTTAGTTTGTTTGAAACTTCTAGCAGAGCCTTATTCATATCAGTTCCAACTTCAAAAGTTAGAGTAATCTCTGATAAGTTATCAGATGCCATAGCTTCATAGTTTACTAAACCGGGTGTTGATTTTAATTGTTCCTCTTGTTTTTCAACTATATCACGCTCTATCTCACTAGGAGTTGCTCCAGGCCATAGAGTAACTACACCTATCTCAGGTTCGATTACATTAGGTGTTAGTTTATATGGGAGCTGCGATAAGGCAACTGCACCAAACATCAAGATTAATACTATCCCGACAAAAACACTAACAGGTTTTTTTATGGATATATCTATTAAGTTCATTAATCAGCCTTTTCAACTACAGGCATATTTGGAAATACTCTCTCATTTCCTTTTATGATTACTTTCATACCTACTTTTAATCCCTGTGCTGAAATAGCCGCTTCATTTTGAGTATAGTTAATAACACTTACCGGAATCATCATAGCTTTTCCTTGGACAACACTAAATACTACAAAATTTCCAAAACGTTTAATCACGGCATCGCGAGGTACAAGCAAAACTTTTTCTTTTTTAAGAGTTGGTACTTTTACATCTATTCTCATTCCCTCTATAAGATTCTTTTGAAACTTAAATGAAAGTTTTACAGGAAAAGTACGACTAGCTTTATTTGCTAAAGGTATGATTGTCTTCACCCTTACTTCTATATTTTTTTTCTCTATCATTGCTTGAAGTTTTTGACCTTTAGAGATTGTATCTAGAAGCTTACTCGGAATATTTATCCTAGCTTCTATGCTCTTTGTATCTACTACATTAAAGACACTACTACCTACTGCGACCCACTCACCTATATCTACTTCTCTTTTTACAACTACCCCATTAAAAGGTGCTCTTATACTCTTCTTTTGAAGTTCTATATTCATAGAAAGAAGCTGAGCCTTATGAGATTCTATCTCTGAATTTAAAGATTCCAATGTGTAAAATGTATTGTCATAACTACTTTGAGCTATACTTTTTTTATTTAGTAGAGCCTCTGCACGTTGGAGATCTTTTTGCTGTTTTTTCTGCTGTGCCAAAAATGAGTTTAAAGTTGCTTGTTTTGCTTTTATATTTGCTTCTAATATAGAACTCTCCAACTTTATAAGAATTTTTCCTCTTTTTACTCTTTGACCCTCTTTTACATATAGTTTACTTACAACACCAGAACTCTCAGATGCCAAATTAGAGTTTCTATCGTAGTAAAGAGTTCCTACATAGTTTTGAAGAGAGTTTGCGTAACCCTCTTTAACTTGTACAGTTTTAACTAAAGATGGCGGTGGTTGAGCACCTTTAGTCTCATTTGCTTGCATATTTAAAAACAGTGCTACGTACAATAGTATATATTTCATAATTTTTATACTTCCTTATTTATCTTGCTAGAAAGATAACATACTTTCTCTTAAATATATCTTTCTAGCAAGACATATTTACTTATACGAATAATTTGACTATAATTCGTCTTATGAATGCTAACGAATTAAAATTAAAACTTGACAACAAGGGTGACCATCCTATCTGTAGTGATAGTGATATTGGTTATGTTACTTTGCCTCTGCTCATGCTATCTCAAAAGCTTTTGACAAGGATAGGTGACCTTTTAGATAGAAAGTATAAGATGTCAAACAGTGAACTTGACGTACTGGCATCTCTACACTCAGCGTATGATGAAAAGCATACACTTACTCCTACCAAACTATATGAGAGACTCTTTTTTTCTTCAGGTGGTATGACTAAAGTTTTAAAAAAGTTAGAGCAAAAAGAGTTTATAAACAGACTTAATAATGAAGAAGATAAAAGAAGTAAGCTTGTTCAGTTAACTCCAAGCGGTAAAGATATTTTAGAGAAATCTTTATCTGATGTAATAAAACTTGAAGAAGCAATATTTGCTCACGTAAAGAGCGATGAGAGAAAAAGCTTATCAGATTTACTCTTTAAAGCACTCGATGGTGTTGAGTAAAAGTCATCAAACTTGACTTTACACCCCCTATTATAGTAAAATTACACTATTAAAACTTACAACCCTATTCCTGCAATACAAAATCCCAAATAAACTAAGGTACTTACTTTATGAGTGAAAACAATTCACAACAACCCCGTAAAAATAATAACAATAGAAATAACTCAAAATCAAGAACACATAAACCTGTAAAAGGTGCTAGYATTGAAGATCTTCGTACAAAAACTACAGAAGAATTAGTAGTAATTGCCAACGAGTTAAATGTTGAACATCCAAATGAATTAAAAAGACAAGATATTATCTTTGAAATTCTAAAGGCTCAAACTGAGCAAGGTGGTTTCATTCTTTTTAGTGGAATTTTAGAAATTATGCAGGATGGTTATGGGTTTATCCGTTCTATAGATAAAAGTTTTAATGAAAGTATCAACGATGCTTATGTGTCAAATACACAGATAAAAAGATTTGCACTTAGAAATGGTGACGTTGTAACAGGTCAAGTACGCCCACCTAAAGATCAAGAACGTTACTACGCACTGATTAAGATAGAAGCTGTAAACAGCTTACCACCTGAAGAGAGTAAAAAAAGACCTCTATTTGAAAACCTTACTCCAATTTATCCACTAGACCAAATCAAACTAGAATACAGAGAAAAAGGTCTRACWGGACGTATGATGGATCTTTTCTGTCCTATCGGTAAAGGTCAGCGTGGTCTAATAGTTGCACCTCCAAGAAGCGGTAAAACTGAACTTTTAAAAGAGATTGCTCATGGTATTGCTGCGAATCATACAGAGATTGACCTAATGGTTCTACTTGTTGATGAGAGACCAGAAGAAGTTACAGATATGGAAAGAAGTGTTAAGGGCGAGGTTTACAGCTCTACTTTTGATATGCCTGCAAAGAACCATGTAAAAGTTGCTGAGATGGTGATTGAAAAAGCAAAAAGAAGAACTGAACTTGGTAAAGATGTTGTAATTCTTCTTGATTCTATTACTCGTCTAGCAAGAGCTTATAACACAGTTACTCCATCAAGTGGTAAAGTACTCTCTGGTGGTGTAGATGCGAACGCTCTTCACAAACCAAAACGTTTCTTTGGTGCTGCAAGAAATATTGAAAATGGTGGAAGTCTAACTATTATCGCTACTGCTCTTGTTGACACTGGAAGTAGAATGGATGAAGTTATCTTTGAAGAGTTTAAAGGTACAGGTAATATGGAAGTTGTTCTTGATAGAAAAATTGCTGATAGAAGAATATACCCAGCTATGGATATTCTTAAATCTGGTACTCGTAAAGATGAACTTCTTATCGGTCCTCAGACTCTTCAAAAAGTATTTATCCTTCGTCAGATGCTGCATAAACAAGACAATGAAGTTGAAGCTCTTAAATTTATCTACACGACTATGGGTAAAAAAGAGACTAATGCTGAATTCTTAGAAAGTATGAATACAGATAAATAATGAAAATAGGTGTATTTGACAGCGGAATTGGTGGATTAACAGTAGTTAAGTCTATGTTAGAACACCAACTCTTTGAAGAGATCATCTACTTTGGCGACACTGCTCGCGTTCCTTACGGAATCAAAGACAAAAATACAATCACTCGCTACGCTATTGAAGCCGTAGAATTTTTCAAAAACTTTGAACTTGACCTTATCATAGTAGCTTGTAACACAGTTAGTGCTTACGCACTTGATGAGATGAGAGAGTGTTCTTCTTGTCCTGTTATAGGTGTTGTTGAAGCGGGTGTTTTGGCAACTGCAAATGCACTTGTCAACAAAGACTCAAATATTCTTATACTTGGTACAAAAGCTACGGTAAACTCAAAAGCTTATGAAAGTGGTCTTAAGACAAGAGGTTACAATAACCTTGAAGCAAAAGCGACAGGTCTATTTGTTCCAATTGTTGAAGAGGAACTCTATAGCGGTAAAGTACTAGATGCAACTATAGAACACTACTTCAARGATGTGCAAAAGCCAGATGCTATCATCTTGGGCTGTACMCACTTTCCACTTATCTCAGAACCTATAGATAATTACTTTTCTAAAGAGAGTATTATTATTCACTCAGGAGATGCTATTGTAGAGTATCTTGAAAATGAGTTTGAATTTACTCACAAGTATGATAAACCAACTCTAAAGTTTTTTGCATCTGAGAATCCAGATGCACTTAAGGCTGTTGCTGCGAAATGGTTATCTCTTTAACTACTTTGTAATAAACATATAAAAAGCTTTTCCTGCTAACTGCATATCTATCCAGACACCACTGTTTTCTCCAATATAACCTTTAGTAGCTTTTAGTGAGTTATATGTTTTAGGCAGATCAAAAATAACTTTTATATCTTTTTTAGCAAAGGCTGTTTTTGTACTTCCGGTAATAATATTACAAAACTCACCCACACCATCTTTTAAAGTATCTGTATCACTTTCTTCTACTGTCTCACCAAGAAGTGATTCAAGAGCTATAATTGCAATATTTTTTGGAAATACAAGAGTAAAGAAGCCTTCTAAATCACCCTTAAAATGCATCACTGCACAAATATTATCTACATCTAAACTTGTATCAAAACCTTTAATACTGTGTGATGATTTTTCTGCTTTGAGACCTGTAAATGAGACCAATGTCTCAACTGCAGTATCCATAAAAACAGGAAGGTTAACTATTAGTTTTTTAGAGAGTGCGAGAACATTTTTGGAAGCGCCTGTACCACTGAGTTTTTCATTTAAAGCACTCTGCGTAATAATAATATCATGAGCCTCTTCATGCATTCGTTCTTGAAATTCTTTTGTATCTTTTGCTATTATTACTGTGTATCCATATTTAGATAATTCAGAAGAGAGTTTTTTACTATTTTCTTCATCTTCATCATATAACAAAACACACATAGCTTCTTTAAATGTTTTTGGATCTAAAAAGAGGTTTGCAACATTTGTATTTTTAAAGAGTTTTATTTTAGTATTCATAGTCTCTTTTTTTAAAATCCTATATAGTTCCATACTATAGTCAATAAAACTAATTGAAATCACTAAGTTTTGACTCAATATATTTAACCGTTTAACCAGTATTTTGAGAACACTTGAATCACCCTCATATATTACGCCCTTTAAAGATACTAAAATTCCTTTAATTTTTTTGTCTTTAATCATATCTTTTTTAGAAATAATCGAACTTTCTAACAATCTATTGCTGCGGTCTTGAACTATACCATTGTAACTAACCACTATCAAATTACTATTTTTACTATCCATTTGCTAATACTCTCAAATTTTATTATATTAAAATGTTATCACCGATCGAATTAAAATCTCCTATAAATATCACATTTGTCTATGTAAAATACTATGGTAACCATTTTGCAATATTGTAACACTAAAATTGTGACATGGAAAATCAATTACCCCAAGAGTGGTATGAAAACTTAAAGATTTTAGACATTGCTTTTCAGCCTATACTCAATATACATACAGGAAAAATATTTGCCGTTGAAGCACTTCTTAGAAACTACAAAGAAGCCGGTTTTGAATCAATCTTTGAAATTTTTGATGAAGTATATAAACAGAACTTACTATATTCATTTGATATAGAATTAAGAAAAAAAACCATCAAAAAATTTAGTGAAATAAATGTAAACACTAGTATAAAACTCTTTTACAATCTTGATAATCGTCTCTTTGATATGCCTGATTTTACTACGGGCAACACTAAAAAAATTCTGCATGATTTAAATATAAAAAAAGACACAATGTGCTTTGAAATTTCCGAGAGACTTGAACTTGACGGAAGATATGATATGCAAAAAATCATGCAGCACTATAAAGATGAAAACTATTGCATTGCAATAGATGACTTTGGTGTCGGCTACTCAGGATACAAACTTTTATATGATATCAAACCAGATATACTTAAAATAGATAGATTTTTTCTCCAAGATATACATAAACATCCAAAGAAAAAAATCATGCTTAGAAGCATAACTCATTTGGCTATTCAACTCGGCATCCAAGTCGTTGCAGAGGGGGTGGAAACGAGAGAAGAGCTACTAGTTTGCAGAGACATAGGATGTCACTTAGTTCAAGGTTATTTCATTCAAAAACCTACAATAAATATAAGCGAAATTAGCTCTCAATACCCTAAAATCACAAAGATAGTAAGTAGAAGTCTTCGCTCTACAGATGCAAATAACAAAATAAACAAGCACATTAGTAAAATACAGACACTGTATCTAAAGACAAACATGAGTCTTGTTATTGACTACTTCAAAAAAAATAAAGAAGCCACCGTTGTGCCAGTTGTAAACATATACAATGAACCTGTGGGGATATTGCACGATAGCCAGATAAAAGAGTTTTKATACTCTCCTTATGGCAGGTCTCTACTTCTTAATGACGACTCTAAAAAATCAAAACTTAAAAACCTTATACATCCCTGTGCCATAGCTGATGTTAACAGCGATATGGCAACCATTATAGAACTCTTTTCAAACAATCCAGAGTCTATCGGCATAATTATGACACAGGACTCTGCATACTATGGCTTTTTATCTGCAAGAGCAATTATAACTATCATGAATGAGCAGAATCTGCTCTTTGCCATAGAGCAAAATCCGCTTACAAAACTCCCTGGCAATACAATGATAGAGAAGTATATTTCTGATGCTTCCTCATCAGCTGAAACATATCTCTTATGCTATTTTGATTTGGATAATTTTAAAGCCTTTAATGATGTTTATGGTTTTAGAAATGGAGATAGAGTAATACAGCTTTTTGCCGACATACTTAGAAAAAACCTGCCACAGGAATTTTTCAAAGCTCACATAGGTGGAGATGACTTTTTCGCAGGCGTTAAAAACATACAAGAAGAAAGTGACTTATACATAAAAGATGTAAAAAACATAGTCAAAAAGTTTACAAATGATGTCATAGAATTCTACTCACAAGAGGATAAGGAGAGAGGTTATATACTTTCAAAAGACAGAGATGGTAATAAAAAAGAGTTTCCTCTTTTAACTGTCAGTGCATCAATTTTAGTGATACATAAAAACTCTAAAAAAAGGTGCATCACTAAGATAAATAATATTTTATCCTTGCAGAAAAAAGTTGCTAAAAATGAACTCTCACATATATCATTGAGTTGTATGATTTGAGACAAAAACAGAAAATTATAAACCTCTTTAAYGATAAAGACATATCAAGTATTAAACACGTTATTTCGATAAACTCAGAAGAAGATTTGAACCAGTTTTGGGACTTTACTATTAAGTGTAATCATGTATTTAATGAATTATTGCATAGCTTTGTAACTCAATTTTATTTCTGAATGTTGTCCATATTGATTTAGCTATTGTCAGTCTACTCTTATTACTATGGTGGCTGATGAATGAACCTATTAATTCCTCCAGCATTTTGACTAATTACAGGTCTATTATTGATAGCATCCTCTAACTCAACGTAGGCCTGCTTTTGGATGGCTTATGTGTTTTAGAGTCTCTTGATAAGTTCCATTTCGAGCATCTCCATCTGCATGACCTCGCCTTCCTTATGCCTAATGGCTTCTTCCTCTTCTTGAATTTATCTGGCAATATCATCCCTGGCAGCTTCGTGCTTCTGTCGTCTGAACTCATCGACCTTGGCCCGCTGGATCCTCTGCTGCTATCTTTAGAGTCTAGTTTTCAGCTCATTCTCCTGATTCTATTGCTAGAGGTAGTGGTGGTGCCTATTTTTACTTTGCTGCCCGATGAACTTCGATTGCTTGGCCTCTTCCTTTTTCTGGAGCAGGAGGGCATCTTAAACCTTCTTCTTCTCGTCGTACCTCTGCTTGGAAAGCATGTAGTTGTTCTGGCTCATTTATCTCTTTGACTCGTTTTCCAATTATATATCGAAGATTTTCTAAATAACAGAGAGTTATGTTAGACAATCCAGTCAATACAAATAATACAA
>NVRL01000091.1 GCA_002732645.1 Sulfurimonas sp.
TAATCTTACCCTTTTCTGTTTTTATAAAAATTTTTTTATCAGGAGAATACTTAATACCATTATCGATTAAATTTTTTACAGCAATTGAGAAGAGTTTAAAATCAACGCTAATTGTTATGTTTTCAAACTCTGTTATAACATTATCTTCATCACACATTACAAGATCAACTGCATTATCAATAATATCTGCTAGTTGGTAATCTTTTTTCTCTAACACTTTTTTAGTAGATATCAATTCTTCAATAGATGCGAACTCATTTATGAGTGATTCAAGCCTGTAAAACACTTTTTGCATTTTGGTATTATTTTCCTCTGTTTGAGGAAGTTCAGTCAAAAACTTACCCTTAGTTATGGGTGTCTTTAATTCATGCATAATATTTCGTATAAAAATATTTCTAGACTCTTTTAGTTTTTTTAGCTTTTTAGCTGCTTTATCAAATTCATTAGCAAGAAGTGAAATCTCATCTTTTTTATCACTCGCACATGAGATGTCAAACTCTTCATCTCCAAAGTTTTGAACTTTATCCTTTAGAGTATTTAATGGTTTTAGTTTTTTAAGTGTGCTAATATATAAAAATATAAATGTAAAAAGTATAACTGCAAATATTATTAGGATAGTTCCTTTATGACTCTCAGACTGAGTGTCGTTTTGTAAAATAATGTTACCTCTTCTAGTCTGAATATATACATAGTATTTATCATCTAAACTTAATTGTTGAATTTTTGTTCTGCCTCTACCTCTTGTATGAGACTCTCCATATTTAATATTTTGTTTATTAAGTATTTTTCTTTGCTCTGTAGGGTCTATAATTATTGTGTAGTTAATTAGTTTTAAATCCTCTTTCAATTTTTGTGTCAAACCGTGATGTTTAAAGTCTCTCATAAAGAGGTTAGTAGCTTCCATACCTCTTTTAACCATAAAAAAGTCTTCTCTTTTTTCACTAACCTTATAGAGGATGCTAAAGCTTACAAGTACAAGTGCTAACGCAATAATAAAAGTAGTAGTTATTGTAAAGATTATTGAGTTTTTATTCATTCTACTAATTTATACCCCACACCTCTAATAGTTAAAAAGTACTCCGGTTTTTTAGAGTCCTCTTCTATCTTATGTCTTATCCTATTTATGATTACCGCTATACTTCCACTATCTTCATCAGAGTTTAAAAAATCACAACTATCTAAAATATCATATCTTGAGACTACAAAACCTTTTCTTTTGCACATTAAAGACATTATCTGAAATTCTGCGGGAGTGAACTTTATGAACTTGCCATTTTTCTTTATCTCTTGTTTTGCTTCATCAAGAGTAAACACTTCTTTTTTTTCTTCAACTTGTTTTGGCATCTGCTTGTTAAAACGTCTAAGTATTGTTTTTATTCTGACTTCTAACTCTCTTGGATCATATGGTTTTGGAAGGTAGTCATCTGCACCAAGTTCCAGTGCTATAACCTTATCAGCTATATCACTTCTGGCACTAGATATTATGATGGGAATGTCATACTTAGCCACCAATTCTTTACATACTTCTAAGCCATCCATCCCTGGAAGAGTAAGATCTAAGATAATAAGATCATACTCTTCTAAGGCTATGGCACTCAGAGCTATAAAAGGATCTTCGTAGTTTGTAACGGAGATGTTAAATTTAGAGAGATACTGAGTTAAAACTTCTGCTAACTCTGTATCATCTTCTACCATTGCAATTTTTAGCATTACAATTCATACCTTTATTTTTTTTCATGATACTTCTCATATCAAGTATAGTTTTCAAATCTTTCCTTTGTGAAGCATTTAGTACAGCATAGATTTTTTCAATCATATCTGCTTTACGTTCAATTTTACCATTTCTTCTCTCATTTGCCAATTTAATAAACTCTTTTTTATCAAAAACTGTATCTGTAAATGCTTCATGAGGGTTAGGCATACTCTTAACATTCTTTTTGACTATAGCTATGACCTCTGTTCTTTGCTCAGATGTAAGATCAAGTTTCATAACCATCTTCATAAACATAAATCCACCTTTATGTCTCTGACCTTGCATCATCATCTTACTCTGTTTATATCCTTGGCTTTTCCCCTGTTGCATCTGAGATTGTCCGTTAAATGCTAATAGTGATGTAGCCAATAGTGCCGTTGCTGTTAAACTTAAAATTATTTTCTTGTTCATAATGAACTCCTTTTATTTGATATTAAAAGTATAAGATTGTAAGATTAACGCTGTTTTAATTAAAGTTTAACGAAGTCTTAACGAGATGCTAAGTTTTGTTAAAATTGGTACGAGTACATAAGAGAACCGTAAGTATCAGCTCCATCTTGCTCATGGGTATATGGTGATTGAGATTGATAAAAGTATGAAAGCTTATGAACATCATAGTAAAGCTCTGCACCTAAGTATAAAGAGGCATGTATAGTTCTTTCACTAATATCATACCCATCTTTTTGAGCTTGATCTACTATATATGAGTATCCTTTAATAGCCCCATTTAAACCTGTACTGAGTGACCAACCAAAACCATGACACTCTTTATCAACTTCTAAGAGTCCAGCTTCTTCTCTTAGATATGGGTAGTGAACATTAAAGTTTTGTACATAGTTGTCTCCGATGCGAAACATAGTTCCCACAAAAGCATCTATCTCAAAAGTACCAAGATTAAAACCGGCATGATTAAACCAGTCCATACTTAATGAATCAGAACTTTTTGATTTGTAACTAATATAACCACGTCTATATAGAACGTTAACTGTATACTTCGTTCCTATCTGAGTATCCCAACCTTTTGCATGTTCATTACCGATGAGAGAGTGAAATGTATTTTGCATCTGTTGTGCACCAGAGTTTGGACCAACTACACCTAAATCAACTCTATATTCAACAAAATTATCATCATCCCACTCAAAAAGATAAAGTCCTAGTACCAAATAACCTGCATATGGAATATCATCATATTGAGGTGTAGATATTGTTGTATCTATCGGGGTTATGATTATCTGAGAAAGGCTTGCACCTGCGCTGTATCGTTTAGAGCTATCAAGCCCAGTTGGAGATACAGCTTTAAATGCATCTATCGTAAGGTTACTATATGCACAAACTAAACTATCATCTTTATGCTGGTACGAGTCATCTAACCAACTAAATGCTACACCGTTTGTAAAGTGCTGGTCAGTCCCTGCAAAGAAGTCATTATAAAGCTGAAAAGAAAACTGATCCCCACTAAGAGTAGATGCGATCAGAATCGGTAATAATTTTTTATAACATTTCATATAATTATTCTAACTCTTTTTTTATTTACTCTTCTTTATGTGTTTAACTTCATAAAACTTTCTCAACCATCTATCAAAAGGGTTAATAAGGCTATACATAACCGGAACTATAAGCAGTGTAAGGACCATTGAACTTAAAAGACCACCGATAATAGAGATCGACATCGGTGCTTTTGTCTCACTACCAAGACCATCACCAATAGCTAGAGGAAGCATTGCAAATACCATAGCAATAGTCGTCATTAAAATCGGTCTAAGTCTTTTCTCTCCGGCTTCTATTAGCGCCTCATCAGCACTTTTTCCTCTCTCTATTGCACCATTTGCAAAGTCCACAAGAAGTACGGCATTTTTTCCAACCATACCCATAAGCAGCATAAAGCCAATCATAACAAAGAGACTAAACTGAAGTCCCGATGCATATAAAGCCAGCATTACACCGATGATACTAAGAGGCAGTGCCATCATTATTATTATCGGCTGTATAAGAGACTCATAAAGAACTGCAAGAATAATAAACATTAAAATTACAGAAAGCCCAATAGCCGCTCCAAAAGCTTTTCCTGTTTTTTCCATCTCTTCAGCAAAACCCGTAAATCTGTATGTAACACCCTCAGGTAAAAGAGGATCTATACCGGCTCTTACATGGGCAACTGCTCCACCAAGGTCAAGACCAAAAAGGTCTGAGTAGATAGTTACCTGTCTCTGTCTATCAAAGTGGTTAATAGAAGAAAGCGCCTTACTATGAGTAAAGGTAACTAGACCATCAAGATAGATAAACTGACCATTTTCAGCACGGAGCTGAATCTTTTTAATGTCATCTATGCTTATTCTATTTTCATCATCAAACCTTAGAGTGATGTTGTACTGTTTTCCGTTTTCCTCAAAGTATGAAATCTCCAAATCACTTGAAAAAGCAGTTGATATTGCCTCTGCTATCTGAGATGCAGAGATGCCAAGACGATTTGCATTTTGTCTTAAAATATTTATATCAATCTGAGGTCTTGCATCATCTAGATTTGTATCAATATCAACAAATCCTTCTTTCTCAGCCATATACTCTGTAAGSTTTTTCTTTGCCACTTCYARRTCTTCAAATGAGTCAGATTTTAAAACTATCTGAAAAGGAACAGATGCCCCTGCTCCTTTAATATCTGGAATTGCTGCGGCTGTTATAAACATCTCTTTTTGAAATGGTTTTAACTTATCTCTAAAACTCTGAGTTACCTCTTCTTGACTTAACTCTCTTTCATGTTTTTCTATAAGTTTTACATAAAGTAGAGCCTTATGTTTCTCCTGAGCCGTGTTGTAACCTATACTAAGAGTAGTGTAAACAACATTAGAATCATCTCTTATTAGAGCTTCAACAGCCTTAGATTGTTTAATCATTTCCTCTAAAGATATTCCTGAATCTGCTTTCATCTTTATCTCTAGTTCTGACTTATCTTCTTTAGGGATAAAATCCATACCAATTTTAGGAAACAAGCTAAGAGATGCAAAGAAAATAGCAAAAACAACAATCAGAGTTATAATTTTAAATCTAAGAACAACTTTTAAAATCTTTTCATAGCCTTTTTCCAAAGCCACAAATATAGGTTCTGTCATATCATAGAACTTGCTTTCACCCTTATGTAGAACTCTTGCACTAATACTTGGAATAAAACTAAGAGCAATTGTGTATGAAATAATAATCGCAAAACCAACCGTCATAGCAAATGACTCAAAGAACTTACCTACAATTCCACTCATCTGTGAAACTGGAATAAATACGGCTAGTAGCATTGCAGAAATAGCTAAGATGGTAAATGCCATCTCTTTAGTACCCTCAATAGAAGCTTCAAATTTACTCATTCCTGCTTCCATCTTTTTATAGATATTCTCAATAACAACAATTGCATCATCTATAATAATACCAATAGCGAGAGTAAGCCCTATTAGTGTCATTTTATTTAAATCAAATCCCATAAAATCCATAAGAGCAAAAGTACCCATAATAGATGTCGGAATTGAGAGTGCAGAGACTAGAGTAATTGTAAAATTTCTTAAAAATATAAATACGATAATAGCCGCTAAAATTGCACCATAAATAAGGTCAAACTCTACATCTTCTAATGAGTTAATTATAAAGGGTGAGGTATCATTTAGTACCTTTACTTCATAATTATCTTTAGCTAAAAGCTGCAACTGAGGAACTATATTTTTAACACGTTCAACTATTTCAATAGTATTTGTTCCTGAGATCTTTTGAATCTCAAGCATAACACCCTCAACACCGTTATATGATGCATAACTCTTAGCATCACTTAGAGCATCTGTAACTGTTGCAATATCTTTTAGTTTTATTGCATCTTTGATTTTTATATTTTTAAGCTCTTCAACACTTAGTGCATCTGCTTTTGTCTTTAAAATAAATTCTTCTGTTTGAGTAATTAGTTTACCGCCGCCTATTTTTACATTCTCTTTTGCGACAATATCATTTAACTCACGAATCGTAATTCCAAACTTATTTAAAAGTCTCGGGTTTGGATATATTTTTATCTCTCTATCTTTATACCCGATGATATTTACAGAACCTACACCGTTGATTTTTTGAAGTTTAGGTTTTACTTTTTCATCTGCAAAAAGCATAAGATTTGCTATGCTCTCATTCTTGGCAGTTAAAAATACATTTACAATAGATGCCCCACCGATGTCTAGTTTACTAACTAGCGGTGTTTTTGCATCACGAGGCAGGATTACTGCTGAGACTTTATCTCTAACATCATTGGTTGCTTCATCAATATTTCTCTCTAAAAAGAATCTTACAGTTACTACACTGACACTCTCACTACTTGTAGAGCTTATAATATCTACTCCACCGATTCTTGAAACTGCTTCTTCTATCTTGTCTGTAATCTGAGACTCCATAGTACTAGCCTCAGCTCCAGGATAAACTGTTTTTACAGTTACTATAGGAAAATCAACATTTGGAAAGAGTGCCGAGGGCATAGATTTATAACTCATCAATCCAAATATCACCAATGTAATTACATACATCAGAGTCGTTATGGGTTTATTTACTGCATATTTATACATAATTATCTACTGCTTATCAGGCACTATAATATAGCCATCACCAAAAAGTCCTACAACAAATCCTGTAGCTTTTACTTCAACTTTTATCTTTCTGTTGTCACTGTTTGCGTGAGGGTAAAGTTTGGAGATTTTACCTTTATAGCTCTTAGCATCACCATTTACAGTGTATCTTACGCTATCTCCGACTTTAACTGTTTTCCAGTACTTTTGATCAAACTCAAAAATCAATTTTCTATCATCTTTACTTTGAATTTTAAAAATCGTTCTAAGCATCATCCCGCTTACAACATCACCGACCTCAACACTCTTTTCAAATATAACACCCTCAAATGGAGCAAGAACAATTGTTCTATCTAAAAGTGCTTGCTGATAAGCAAGATTTGCTTTTGCAGATGCTACCGCTACCTTTGCTTTTTCATAAACTAAAGCATACTGATCAAACTTTGCTTCATCTATAAGATCTTTAATAAGAATTTGTCTATCATAATCTTTTTTTGCAAACTTCAAAGTAACTTCTGCTTCTGCAAGAGAAGCCTTAGCAATCTTTAGAACTGCTTTTAAATCATCATTTTGAAGTTCTACTAACTTATCACCTTTTTTTACACTGCTTGATACATCTACATATACTTTATCGATGATACCACTAGAATAAAAGGCTAAATTTGCACTCTTTTGTGCTTCTATATTAAAAGTTGCATAAATCTCTTGTGCACTCAGACTAGCTACTAAAGCTAAAGTTACTAAAATTATTTTYTTCATTKTAAAAACTCCTCTATATTTTTTCCTGCGTAGTAGTAATACGCTGCATATGCGATTTCCAAGTCATTGATAGATGTCTCATAAAGCGCTTTAGCTTCTGTTTGAGAAGTCAATGCATCTAGGTAGACTACATTGTCAACTATCCCTGCATCGTACTTTTTACTGATTGTCTTAAATGCACTTGTGGCTGCGACTAAAGCACTCTGAGAACTTTTTATTTTTATGTGATTTGTATCTATGGCAGATAGGGCTAAGTCATAACGCATAGCCTGCTCTTTTTTATAATATGAAACTTGAGTATTTAGAGCTTGTGAATTAATCATAATCGCTTGTTTACTCTTAGCTACAGTCCCATAATCAAATAGTCTCATATTTAGAGATAGTAGTAGTTTGTTTTGATTATCTACACCTTGGGGATGCAGAGCGTCTGAGCGTTCATAACCATATATACTAAATGTATCTTCTATTTTTAGTTGCGGGTAGTAAACACTGTCCACTGACTCAGCACCATCTACGAGTGCATCTTGAAGAGCCATCAAAGACTTAACACTGTCTATTAGTTCTTTTGTCTGTTCTTTAAACTCTTTAAATTTTGAATCATCAAGAGTTCCAATGTTCTTTCCTACCTTTAGTTCAAGTGACTTTTTTGCAGATATAATTTGAAATTTTATTGACTCCATCTCATAAATATTTGTATCGTAGGCTGCTTGGAGTCTATCTACATCATCACTTGTTGCAACTTTAGCCGCATAAAATCTCTGCATACGAGTCAGTTGTTCTAGTAGCGACTTTCTGGCCTCTTCTCTAGATGCAAGTGTCGCTTTAAGACTTTTTATGTTGAAAAAGTCTTGAACTATCTGTAAGCTCAAGCTTTTTTTCGTTGATTCTGAATCAAAACTGCTTGCTTTGTACTCATTTTCACTTTGAGAAAGCAGTGCTGATTTTTTACCACCATCATATATGTCAAAAGAAACTTTTGCAAAACCACTATAAACATCACCGGCTTGCATAGGTGTTTTCTCATCAAGTGACTGGTAAAAAGCACCTGCGTCTATAGTAGGAAAGTAAGCGCTCTCACGTGACTCTACTTCTGAAGCTTTTGCTTTTTGAGTAAAAGTCTTTGATATTACCAAGTCACTATTCTCTGTTGCATAATCAAGCAAAGACTTTAGACTTTCTGCATATATAAAAGCAGGAATAACCAATAATATTAGTCTTTTCATTTTTTTACCTCTATTAGATCAAAGATTGAATCAGTAAACTTATGTATCTCTGATTTCAAATCACCGATAGTATTTGTAACTGAACTTGTTATAAACATACCCTTTGCAGATACAAAAAGTCCACAAGCCAAGTCTTGTGAGCCTTCTTTTATCTCACCTTTTTTTATACCTTCATTTAATAAATCCAGTAACCAGTTATAGTAATGATTTGTATGTGCTGTTTGAAACTCAACCATCTCTTTATCTGGGTTTGTCAAAGAGATAGAAGTAAATTCTTTATATAATTGTCTAAGTTCTTTTTCTTCTTCATCATAAAAAAAACTTGAAAATTCTTTTATTTTTTCTCTTGTAGTAGAAACATTAGCTAGTTTAATATGCATCGACTCATTGTGTTTTTGCATCAAAATATTTACAATCTCAAAAACGATATCTTCTTTATTTTTAAAATAATCATATATAGTACCCTTACCTACTCCCGCAGCTTTAGCTACTTGAGCGACAGTTATATCATTAATGCCATTTTGGAAGAAAAGCTCTTTACACGCTAGTGCAATATCTCTTCTTTTTTGGACTTTATCTACAATAATTGCCATATTTTTCCTTTACTAACAATGACTGACCGTCGGTCATTTAAAGAATTATATTCAAAGATTTCTTAAATTATAATAAATGACCACTGGTCACTGATTTAAAACAGAGCTATTTTATGTAAGATTATTTTATTCAATCCAAAGTAGTCTAACTACCTTGGATTAAGTATATGGAGAGAAGTAAGAAGTTTTTAGAATGAATAAGCAACAAGCCTTGCTTTTATTTTAATCTTATTAGACGTTAGAACACTATAAGAGCCG
>NVRL01000092.1 GCA_002732645.1 Sulfurimonas sp.
TTGTTTTTAATTCTAATCTGCTCTTATCAATAAAGTAAATTAAATTTTTAAGTGAATCTTGATTTACCTTTAATGTGATTACATTTTTTGCAACTTTACCTTTTTTATTTTTTCCATATTTAAAAATAACAATATCATCTTTTTTTGTTGACTTATTTTGTAAATCTTTTTTATGTAAATACAAATCTTCTAAGAAACGAGTTTGGATAAATCCATAGCTCTTTTTTCTTTCAGTTATTATATCTTTTTCGCCATAGTTTTTTATAATACCAATTTCATATGTTGCCAATGTTTGAAAAAAAGTTTCTTCTTTTGATACTTCTTTTTCAATTTTATTTTCTGTAACAGGTAATTTAATTTTTGAAGAAGTAGATTCTGATTTATTTTCATTTAACTGATTTTTTTTAGAATCTTTATTTTTAAATAATATGTTTATAATTTTATTGAAAATTTTAAATCCTTTATATTTCGACACACTTTTATTACAAATTTAATAAATATGTGTTTAGTGTACAACGGTTGAATAGAGCTAATAAGTGACCGATAGGTAACTTATTGGCTCCTATGTTTTGTTAGTTTTCAGTGTATGTGACAGAGAGAATTCGTTTAAAGATTGTAATACCCTGATTATTCCAATACTTATCCCACTTTTCTTCTGGTGCTTCAAATGTAATTATATTTAGAAAACTATCTTTATCATTTGCCATAATGAATTTATGTACAATTATTGGCTTCGCTGAGTTTGGAGCATTTCTATATCTAAATGTAAATGTTTTGAAAGAACCTACTTCTTGGTGTTTTAAGAGTAAGGTTTTGTTTTCTTTTTGCTCATCATAATTCTTTATAACACCTATTGCTACAACTGAAGCTGGAGCTTTATGTTTGACTTGTATATTTCGAACAACTTGRATAGTAGCACCTGTTTCAAATATGCCATTTTTTTGTACCGATTCTAATGAAGTGGTATATACACCTTGATCTTCAAACTCAAACCATGCATCTGGTTTTGGGATAGCAACCCCTCTAAAAACTTTCCAACTATAACCAGCAGGTGCTTCTGGAAAACCTTGTAGTTGCTTTACAGTTATATCATTGCTAGATTGATTAGCAAAAATGAGACTACTAACACTAAATGAAAAATATAAAATTACATAGACTAAAACTTTATTCATAATAAATCTCCTTATTTGTATTGGTGTGTTTTAAGAAACTAACTATTTATTCAACATCATTATATATAGAATAACCTTAAGATGGATAGTTAACTATCATGGTTTATGATTGTTATTATACGTATTTGTATAAAAGCATGACAATTTGTCATATTTTTACGTTATTTTAAATATTTRACTTATTATTCTTAAATATAGAGTGATAGTTAATTGGCTCACAGACAAATAACAGCCTCAAATGAKTGTTAATWRTTCATAAACCTACATAACAATCATGATGATACTTAAGYGAAAGGATTTGTTATGGAAGTCAAAAGAAAATTATTGGACTTAGGATGAGTAAACCTAAACAAGTGGGTATAGATTTACGAAGCATCCCCGAACTATTAGGTCATAAGAGTGTTGAGACAACTATGAACAAGGCTAAAGTTATTAGCCCGTTAGATTTTTAAAGGAAAAAATTATGAAAATGGTCTCTTGCGCAACATACGAAGGTATAGATGCGAAGGTTGTGCATGTTGAGTCTACGCTTACAAAGGGTCTTCCGTCTTTTTCTATTGTAGGCATAGCATCTGCATCTATTACCGAAGCAAAAGAACGTGTGAAGTCTGCACTACTGAGTAATGAGTTCTCATTTCCTCCAAAACGCATCACGATAAATCTTGCTCCTAGTGATCTGAAAAAAGAGGGTAGTCAGTTTGATTTGAGTATAGCACTCTTAGTCGCACTTGACTCTTTAGAAGACGATTTAAGTGAGTGGTTTGTTTTTGGTGAGTTAGGTCTTGATGGCAGTGTAAAAGAAAATATCCAACTCTATCCATTGATGCTCTCTCTAGCAAATCAAAAAGTAATCTTTAAAGCTATTGTTCCATATGAGAGTTTGCAAAAATTATCTAAAATACCAGGGATAGAATTTTACGGTGTGAAAAATCTTCAAGATGCTATAGAGCTTTTAAAAAACCAAGATGCAGCAACGCCTAGTATAGAGCAGACAGATATTGCATATCCACATTATGAGATAAAAGGAGAGAAGTATTACTACGCTAATGAATATGATGAAGATTTCAGCGATGTGAAAGGGCAAGAGGTCGCAAAGAGAGCTGCCTTAATATCATCGGCTGGATTTCATAACATTCTCTTTGAAGGCTCTCCTGGATGTGGTAAAAGTATGATAGCTAAAAGGCTTAGATATATTCTCCCACCTATGAAATCTGATGAGATACTAGACGTTGCAAAACTTCAAGCTTTTGAGATGCTAGAACCGGAGTTCAAACCTCATAGGAACATGCGTTCACCTCACCACTCATCTACCCTTGCTAGCGTGTTTGGAGGGGGTTCGCATAAAGCCATGATAGGTGAAGTTGGTTTGGCTCATAATGGTGTTTTATTTTTCGATGAACTGCCTCATTTTTCTAAAAATATACTCGAAGCTTTAAGAGAGCCGATGCAAGATAATCGCATCAGAATTTCAAGAGTAAATTCTAAAGTAGAGTATCCAAGTGATTTTCTTTTTATCGGGGCTATGAATCCGTGTCCATGCGGAAATCTTTTAAATGAGCATATAGAGTGCAGATGCAATGAGATGGAAATACAAAGATATAAAAACAGACTATCAGACCCATTTTTAGACAGAGTAGATATGAATGTAGTGATGCAAAATGTAAAAGCAGATGACAAGGCAAGTTTTACTTCCAAAGAGTTACATCGCAAAGTAGTCGAGGTTCATATATTTTCTAAAAAAAGAGGGCAAGAAAGTTTCAATGCAAAACTCAGCGATGCAGAGATTGAGAAGTTTTGTGTTTTAGACTCAGATGCTAAAGATGTTTTAGATATGGCGGTGAGTAGATTTGCATTATCTTTTAGAAGTATAAAAAAGATTCAAAAAGTTGGACGTACTATAGCAGACTTAGAGAAGAGTGAAGTTATACAAAAGAGTCATATTTTGGAGGCTCTGAGCTACAGAAGACGTGCGTAAATAGGGGGCTTACATTTTTTCCACACTATTACAAAGTAGAATCTAGCCTTAAAAGGGAGACTCAAGCTCGAGACACTTGCCTCTCTCTTTTAATTATACGTTGTAATAAGTCGCATTTGGATGGTAAACAACCAATGCACTAGTTGATTGCTCAGGGTGAATCTGAAAAGTCTCACTCAGCTCAATCCCAAACTCTTCAGGTTTTAACAGATCAAACAGAGGGCCGTTAAGCTCTAAGTCTGGACAAGCCGCATAACCAAACGAGTATCTACTCCCTTGGTACCTATTCATCTGAACATCACTTAGTTTACTTCCTTCACCATCTGAAATATTAAGATCAAGCCTAATCTGTTTGTGAACTATCTCTGCTAACGCTTCTGCTAACTCAACTCCAAGTCCATGAAACTGATAATACTCAGTATAGTTACCTTCATCGTAAATAAGACGCTCTGCATCACTTAGTTTAGCTCCTGCACTAACACATGTTAGTGCTATAACATCATGTCTGTCATGATGGAAAAAGTCACTCAGTGCACGGTGAGGWGCTTTTGATTGTCTTGGGAAAGTAAACTGCTTTATAGCTCTTCCCATAACATGGTCTAGATGCTCAGTGTTAACTTCATCAGGTGAGNTATAACCCTCACTCTCATCAAAGAGGAGAAGAGTGTTATCATCTGAACGACAAGGCCAATAACCGTAAATGATAGTCGGCTCAAAAAGTTTTTCATCCAAAAACTGAGCTTTTAGTTTTTCATATGCAGGCATGATAACTTCATCTACTTGCTTTTGATACTGCTCTTTTGTCATACCCTTAGAACTGTAACCCCAACGAGATTTAAAAAGAATTTTATGGTTTATCCACTCAAATGCCATCTCTATTTGAGTAGTTGTAAGTTTCATCTCACGTCTTCCCCAAAATGGAGGAGTTGGAACTTTAACGTCACGACGAGGCATCTTAAGTTCGTTAAATGGGGGAATGATTATCTCTTTTTTCTCTTTGACAACTTTCTCTTCTTTGTCTTTACCGTGAAGGTCAGTGTCAAAGTTACCAGCTTCGATGCGGCTCATGGCAGTAACACCGTCAAATGCATCTTTACAGTAAAAGATAGGTCCATCATAAAAAGGACGACAGAAATCATCTATAAAGGTACGAGTAAGTGCAGCTCCACCTAGAAGTACAGGAATAGCAATACCTTCAGCTTTTAGAGCTTTTAGGTTTTCTTGCATCACTTGAGTAGATTTAACTAATAGTCCACTCATACCAAATGCAGAGATATGTCCATCTTTTGTTGCCTGTATAAAATCTTCCAGCTCTACTTTGATGCCAAGGTTTTGAACCTGAAAACCATTGTTTGAGAGGATGATATCTACGAGGTTTTTACCAACATCATGTACATCACCTTTTACCGTTCCAAGAGCAAGAACAGTATCTACCTCTTTTTCAATCTTTGGCAGATAAGGGTTTAAATAATCAACAGTTTTTTTCATTGTCTCAGCACTTTGAAGAACAAATGGTAGTTGCATCTGACCAGAGCCAAAAAGTTCACCGACAACTTTCATGGCATCTATAAGAATTTCATTTACGATTTTTTCAGGTGCTATCGTTTTTCGAGCCCCTTCAACAAGAGGAATCATTCTCTCCTTGTCACCATCCATAAGAAGTTTGGCTATTTTTTCTTCATCGTTCATTGCCAGATAAGCTGCATCTTCTACGTTAGTGTCTATCGCTTCTTTAGTACTAAAGTGCTCTATAAAGGTGAAAAGAGCTTCTCCGTTTGGTTTACGGTTGAAAATCAAATCATCACATATTTCTTGATCTTCTTTACTTATTTTATTTATAGGAATAATATGTTTTACATTGATAATAACAGAGGTTAATCCAGCTTTGATACAGTGATGCAAAAACATAGAGTTTAGATATGGTCTAGCATCTTTGTCTAGTCCAAAAGAGATATTAGAGAGTCCTAAAGTAGCACTCACTTCTGGGTGCTTTTTACGAAGTGCTCGTATAGCTTCTATGGTGTTTACACCCGCATCCCAATACTCTTCATCTCCACTTGCAAGTGTAAATGTTAAAACATCAAAAATTAAATCTTCTTTTTTGATACCATGACGGTTAGTAGCTAAGTCTATGATTCTATCTGCAACAGCTAGTTTATTCTCAACTGTTTTTGCCATACCGACTTCATCTATAGTGAGACATACTAAACTTGTTCCAAACTTTTTAGCTAGTTGACATACTGCATCAAATTTTGGCTCACCATCTTCAAGRTTTACAGAGTTTAGTATAGGTTTTCCACCTATATTTTTAAGTGCAGTCTCAAGTCCGCTTGTCTGTGTAGAGTCTGGCATGAGGGGAAGTGCTATTTTTTGGTTGTACATTCCCATAACAGCATTCATATCTTTTGTCTCATCACGTCCTGCAAAACCTACATTTACGTCTATTACGTGAGCACCGGCACGAACTTGTTGTTGTGCAACAGAGAGAGTTCCCTCATAGTTCTCAGCTAATAAAAGTTCTCTAAAGGCTTTTGAACCAGTTGCATTTGAACGTTCCCCCATTAGAAGAGGAGCAGGTTCTTGCATAAGAGTTGTTGTGTTAAAAAGAGAAGCTATAGAGTTTTCATGTGAACCACTTGGTGCTTTAGGTCTGATTGAGTTTACTTTGTCAACCAATGCACGAATATGTTGAGGTGTAGTCCCACAGCATCCACCTAAGAAAGAGACACCATCAAAAGCTAAAAACTTTTCTTGTTGCTGGGTGAATTCGTCCGGTCCCATTGGGTAGTGAGTGTAACCTCCACGATTTTGCGGAAGACCTGCATTTGCATGAATACTTATTGGTTTGTGCCAAACTTCACTCAGAGTTTTTACATGTTTTAAAACTTGCTCAGGACCAGTTCCACAGTTGAAACCTAATGAAAGAATATCAAAAGGTTCTAATATAGTGGCTATTGTGCCAGCATCTGTACCTATAAGCATAGTTCCGCTTAGCTCGATAGTAACAGAGACCATCATCGGAATCTCGACTTCTCTTTGACGGCAAGCTTCTTGACATGCGTGTAGAGCAGCTTTTATCTGTAGAGGATCTTGACAAGTCTCTAGTAAAAATATATCAACACCACCATCAATAAGTGCTAGACAAAAATCAGTATAACCCTCAAACATCTCATCATAAGTGATATGTCCTAGTGATGGGAGTTTAGTTCCAGGACCTACAGAACCTAAACAAAAACGTGGATGCTCTAGAGTTGAAAATTTTTCACACTCTTTTTTTACAAGCTCTGCACCAGCCTTAGTTAGCTCATATGCACGTTCCCCTATTTGGTACTCATCTAACACCCATGAGAATGAGCCAAAAGTATTTGTAGTGATGAGGTCAGCACCGGCAGTCAGGTAAGCATGAAAAATCTCACTAAGAACTTCTGGAGCCGTAACATTTAGAAGTTCGTTACAACCTTCATTACCTTCCCAAGCCTCTTTAGAGATCATGTCATCGCGTTCTTGTAACTGTGTTCCCATCGCTCCGTCAATAATCAGTGGACGCTTTTTGATTGTATCTAGTATGTATTGTTTTGTTGTCATAATGATAAAAATCTTTTAGTATTAGGATATTAGGAGATATTTTAGCAAAGTTGAGCATAAAAAAGGCTTTTTGTTTATTTATGAAACAGAGGACTAAGCCAGGATTATAAAAGTCTCTGAAGTTTTTAAATACTTGACCTGAGACAAATAAATTTTTCTTATAAAATGATATATTTATATATTAAGATTTATGTATTATAACAGGGGGGACAGATAATCATGTTAAATAATATGTCTATAAAAGTAAAAATGGTCGTTATGGTTTTAATGCCTGCATTAGTAATATTTGTTTTACTGGCAATGAGTAGTATTGGTAGTTACAATAGGCTTACTGGGTTAGATAAGATTGGAGAAGCTACAATCTTGGCGACAAAAATCAGTGCAATGATTCATAACACTCAAAAAGAACGTGGTGCTTCTGCTGGTTTTATTGGTTCAAAGGGTTCAAAATTTAAAGAAGCTTTGAGTAAAATCCGTAAAGATACAGATGCTACAAGAGCTGAGATGGAAGCCTACTACAAAAGTATGGACTTTTCAATATATCCAAAAGAGATGCAAAACTATATGCATGATGCTATGAGAAGAATTTCTCATATTTCTCAAAAAAGATCAAAAGTAAGTTCTTTAGAATTTGCTATCTCAGATGCTGTTGGTTACTACACTCCTATGAATGCTGCCTTTTTAGATACTATCGCAGCCATTGCAAAGATGAGTGAAAATGTGAATATGAGTAGAGGTTTAAATGCTTATACAAACTATCTTTATTCTAAAGAGAGAGCTGGTATTGAGAGAGCGGTAATGAGTGGAACATTTGCCAGAGACAATTTTCCAGCTGGATTTTATGCTAAGTTTGTAAAACTTATGAGTCAGCAAAAAACTTATATGGATAGATTTTTATTTATTGCATCTCAAGATAATACTAGTTTTTATAAAAGTACAGTAGTTGGAGCTTCGGTTGATGAAGTTGAGAGAATGAGAAAAGTTGGACTAGCAAATATAGATGGTGGTTTTGGAATTCAACCAACTTATTGGTTTGATACAATCACAAAAAAGATAAATCTGCTGAAAAAAGTTGAAGATCATTTAAGTGAATCTCTCTTAAAAGATATTGACGCTTTAAAAAGTAAAGCTACAAATAGCTTGATTATAACTCTTGCACTAAATGTAATTATTGTAGCTTTTGTTTTAGGATTTGGATTTATAGTTGCCAATGGCTTAACTAGAAGAATTTCTCTGTTTAAGAATGAACTTGATGATATTATCTCTTCAAAAGATTTTTCAAAAAATATTACTCAAAGTGGTGGGGATGAGATTTCTTCTATTCAGAGTGCAGCTAATCATACTCTTGAGACTGCGTATGAAGCTATACTGGCTGCAAATGAAAGTCTTGAGAATTCAGAAAAACATTTTAAACAGGGTGAATTACAGCTAGAAAAAAATAGATTGACTCTATCTCTTACAGATCTTCTGAGTGCAGGTGCAACAAGTGGAGTGAAAGATGTGCAAGAAGGTCTTGTTAGAAACATGGACTCTCTTCAAATCATCAATGAGAAAAATGCACAAACCGAAGGTACTGTCGCAGATGTTAAAGAGTCTACAGCTCAAATGGGAGAGTCACTGGAGAATATATCTCATAAAATGCATGAGAGTAGAGAGAATTCTGATCAGCTTAATACTAGTGTAGGCGAGATCACAAATGTTATCTCTCTCATTAAAGATATTTCAGATCAGACAAATCTTCTTGCTCTTAATGCTGCTATCGAAGCTGCACGTGCGGGTGAGCATGGTCGTGGATTTGCAGTTGTTGCAGATGAAGTTCGTAAACTTGCTGAGAGAACACAAAAAGCTACAAGTGAAGTAGAAGTAAATATAAACCTGCTAAAACAAAACTCTGCTGCTATGCAAGAGTTCTCAGAAGTGATGGATGGGGAAATATCAACTTCATTAGAAAAACTAAGTAGTTTTAATGAGAGCTTATTCACTCTTGTTGACGGTGCTCATGATATTCAAAACTCTAATAAACAAATATCTAATGAGATGTTTGTAAATCTTGCTAAACTCGATCACATCGTATTTAAACTTGGTGGTTACGARTCTGTATTTAAAAATGATAAAAACCATACTTTTTCACAACATACTAATTGTAGATTTGGTNAATGGTATACAGGRGAGGGTAAAGGTGTATTCTCAGGTACTGCATCTTACTCTAAAATTGATGCTCCGCATAAAGCAGTTCATGAAAATGTTAGAAATCTTCCTTCTCTGATAGAGACAGGCTTAATTGAAAATGCTGAGAAAATCATTGAAGTATTTACAAATGCCGAGAAAAACTCTAAAGAACTATTTGACCACTTAGACAACATGGTAGAAGAGGTAAGCTAAAAGCTTACTTCATCTACATTTGATATGATTATAATAATTATAA
>NVRL01000093.1 GCA_002732645.1 Sulfurimonas sp.
AGATATATAAAGATATGTTTATACGCAGTAACATATCTAATATAGAATGTAACATACGGTAATCCGTATTTAAATTTTATAAAAATATCCTCTTTAAAGGAGGATATTAAAAAAAGTCAGTTAAGTTTAGATTTTTGTTATGAAAGAAAGATTGATTTTTTTACTGGGTGCATGGTGATTTTTTCTTCAGATATCTCTAAATAGAAAGGTTTATAGCTTTGTGCATCCGTTTTGTAGATAAGTTCTTCATCATTCTCAAGTGAAAAAATAATGTTGTTTAGACCTTTAAGCGGTTTCTCTATAGTAATTGTTGCTCTTGAAACAGAATCTCTTATGTCGTCTATTTCACTTTTGAATTTTTTAATCTGACTTTGTAGATTTTCTACTTCAGCCTTGTTGTGTCTAGTTGCTTCTTCAAGTGAAAATCTTAATTCTTCTATATCTTCTTTTATTAGATCTATTTTAGAATTTAAAATTGGGATTTCTTTATAGTTAATTTTAAAGATATTATCTTCACCACTTACAAGTCTTACAGTGATAGATTCTGAAGCATAAACTTTTAGGTTACTCTTAACGTGTCCTATTTTTACGTTTTGTGCATATACAACACCACCAAGGCAGGCTTCTATCTCTACATTAGTAGCGTGGACAGTACCACCTTCTAAGAGTGCTATTTTCGCTTCATGGCATCTAAGTGTACCTTTGTGCCTGTTTATCTTAGCGATTCTTGCAAACTGTATAGAGTCTTGATGAGTTGCTCCATCTATTTTCATGTTTATAGCTTCCAAGATGCTATTTGCACCGATGTGCCCGTTAACATGAATAGTCTCACTTGTTAATTCAACTCCTTCTCCTATGCTGTCTTTTGTAGTGTCATTTTGAGATATAAGTACTTCTATGTTGTTATCTTCTTCTTTTGCTAAAGAGTCTTCAACTCTTGATATTTTTGCCATTTTTACTTTGTTGTCAACACTAAGTTTTGTCTTAGAGAAGTGTACAAAGCCTTTAACTTTACTTTTATAGAATTTTTTCTCATCACTTTCTTCTATATAGATACTACTCTCATCTATAGGAGTTTGAAGGTCATCTGCATTATGGATATATTCTTTGTCTAGTTGCTTACCGTGGGAGTCAAACCCACTCTTACCATATATAGGTTTTTTAAATTCAACTAGAATTTCGTCTTTTTCAACTTCTGTAATTTGATGCTTTTGCTGTGATTCTTTATGTTTAAACCAAAGTATTAGTTTTCCAGCTCTTGTTATCTCTGGCTCTATTCCTTTAAAAAGTGGAATTCTAACTCTCTTTTTGAACTTGCCTTCGTATAGGTACTTTGTAAAAGCTTTTAAATTTTTAACCATTTTTTCATCAAATAGATTTATTAAAATCCCATTTTTTGCTTTTATCTTATTTGTCTCTTTGAGAAGAAGTCTAAAAGTCTCTTTAGGCTTATGAGTTTTATATAGTATATGTGAGTCAGGGTGTAAAATGAGTTTTGGATTACAGGCAAACTCTCCCATCTCTAGGGAGTAGTTAAGTTTCATCTCCATTTCAATTGGTTGTTTAGCAATAATTGTGTAAACTTGTTGAAACTCGACACGTTGGTTTATCATATCTTGTTCATCTTTGTAGTGTTCATTTATATCTTCATTAAATAATCTAAATTCATCATCAAAACTGGTTTTAATATATGTAGCAGTTTTTTGAATCTCAAAATCACACTCATTAAGGGGTATGAAGTTGTCAGATGCAAAAGTAGTCATTGAGTTTTTAATATTTTTAGTTTTAATGACTCTGTTTTTTATTTCACTCATGCAGTTAGCCTATTGAATTAATATGAAAGTAAATCACTGTAGTCATACTTTGAAAAGTCTAAATATAGTTTACCGTTTTTTTGTACTACTCTAACATCATTGTCATATACAGATAAAAATCTTCGTTTGATAACTTTTCTCTGATAAGACTTTAGATTCAGTGTTTTTAGATGATCTTTTAACTCAACAATACCAGGTATGGGCTCAGGTTTTATATCTGGAGTATTAGCTTCTTCAAGAGTTTCAACTTCGTGAATAGTTTGATCTTGGTGTTCAAGCATCATTTTTGTATTTACAAGTTCTAGTATATTTTTTAATTGTTCATCTTTTTTATTWYATASWYKYKYWMTWTWAKCWYKWWCWWMWYGRAKYRTCTTCTCTTTATCATCTATAAGTTTGTCTATTTTATTTTCAAGCTGCATGATTTTTTCTTTTAGCTGAGTATTTTCTCTTTGGTATAGTGCTATAACAGTTGCAACTGTTGTCTTAGGCTTAGCTATTGCTTTTTTCTCTTGTGGAACTTCAACTATTTTCTCTTCTACTTGAGTAGGAATCTCATCAACCAGTATATATGTCACAGAGTCGTTTATAATATAGTTTATTTTTTTTGCTCTTAGTCTTGAGTTTATCATCTCTTTTGACATTTTAAATTGTTTTGAATATTCATCTATTGTTAGTTGCATTTTCTGTTCCTTTTTATCTTCTAAGCATTGAATTGAAATTTGTATTTGGCGGGTTAATTATACCAGCCTTTCGTAGCCAAACTAGGCGACCCTCTTTTTTATTTCCGTGTTTATCTTCAAAGGTGTACGGAGATGAGTATTTAAATTCTCTCTCTATTAACAGAGTATTGAAGTTTTTATATCTATTTAGAAAAGCTTTTAAGCTTTCATAAGCAGTGTCGGAGACCATTATTGTTGAGATTTTGTACTCTTTAACTTCAAGATACCTTGCACAGTCATTTAATCCATCACCTATATAGTTTTTATTGCCAAGTATATCTGTAAATTGATAGATTTTACCTGTATGTATAGCAATCCTTAGTCCTTCAAAATATGAGTACTTTCTTGCAANGTGTTCTGAGAAGTAGTTGAAGCTAAGCCCCAAAATAGTTCCATACCCTTTTAACTTAGGGTTTAAGATGCAGTAAAATCCATCACCGGTTGAGATATAAGCTAGAATAAGATCGTTTAGCGACATATTTGAATTTTCTAGCATCTTCTCTATCATCTTAGAGTAGCTTTTTGTTAAATAGTTGATAATCTCCAGCTGATGTTTTGCTTCAAGCTTAGAAAAATTTATGATGTCAATTAGGACAATATCAGTTGTCCATTCGTTATTTTTTTTTCTAGGCATGTAAACTCTATGTTTTTTAACCATTTTAACATAAAAACTTTACAAGAAAGTTATTTCAAATAAAGCTTATATTATAATCACAAAATAATAAAAAAAATAGGAAGAATAATGAGCAAAGGCATATTAGATATTGTAAAAGCAGGTGTCCTTTTTGGAGATGATGTACAAAAAGTTTACAACATGGCAAAGGAGGTAGGTTTTGCTATTCCTGCTGTTAATGTTGTGTCAACTGACTCTATCAATGCAGTATTAGAAGCAGCAGCAAAAGTAAAGTCTCCGGTGATTATTCAGTTTAGTAACGGTGGAGCTTCTTACTTCGCGGGGAAAGGTCTGAGTAATGAAAATGAAAAAGCAGCAATTGTTGGTGCAGTAGCTGGCGCTAAGTATGTTCACATGATGGCTGAAGCGTATGGTGTAGCTGTAATACTTCACACTGATCACGCTGCTAAAAAACTTCTTCCTTGGATAGATGCATTATTAGAATCCGGTGAGAAGCACTTTAAGCACACGGGCAGAGCACTATATTCATCACATATGTTAGACTTATCAGAAGAACCTTTAGAAGAAAATATTTCTATTTGTAAAGCATACTTAGAGCGTATGTGTAAGATAGGTATGAGTATAGAGATAGAACTTGGTGTAACTGGTGGAGAAGAGGACGGTGTTGATAATACTAACATCGATARCTCTCTTTTATATACTCAACCAGAAGAAGTTGCATATGCTTATGAAGAGTTAAGTCAAATATCATCAGACTTTACAATAGCTGCTTCATTTGGAAATGTTCATGGTGTATATAAGCCTGGTAATGTTCAACTGACACCAGTTATTTTAGATAACTCACAAAAATATATTCAAGAAAAATTTGGTACGAGTGAAAAACCTGTAAATTTTGTTTTTCATGGTGGTTCTGGTTCAGCTCCTTCAGAGATAACTGAAGCTATCGGTTATGGTGTTATCAAAATGAACATCGATACAGATACTCAGTGGGCTACTTGGGTTGGTACAAAAGCATATGTTGAAAAATACAACGATTATTTACAAGGTCAGATTGGTAACCCAGAAGGTGAAGATAAACCAAATAAAAAATATTATGATCCTAGAAAATGGTTAAGAGCAGGTCAAATGACTTTAGTTGATCGTGTTGAAGAAGCATTTGCTGATTTAAACGGACTAAATAGAAACTAGTATTTAAAGGCTTTTAAGCCTTTAAATCATGATATATATCTTTAATACAACTAGTATGACTATTTTCTAAATGGTAATAACTTAATAGTTGGTTTAATCTGTTTTGATTAAATCTCCAAAATCTTTGCTTATTAAATGTGTCATCATCTTGTACTTTCATAAAAAGTTCATTATGACTTAACTCTCCATCACTCTCTTTTATTACTTTTAGTATTATCTTTAAAAGATCTTCTTGTGACTCTTTTGTTGTATCATCATCTTTTAACGGTTTGTTCGGTAAAAAAACATATATCTTCCAGATGCTAACAACTAACAATATTATAAAAGATATTAGCATCCATGTTGAAGTGTTCATTTCCATATTATCTCTCTCTGTTTGTTTTTTTAATTTGTGACATTTTAGCTAAAATACGATTATGAATGATAAAGTATTTACAAAACCAATAGAAAAACAATTTGAGTTTAATGAAGAAGTAGCAGTAGTATTTGATGATATGTTAAACCGTAGTGTGCCTTTTTATAAAGAGTCTCAAAAGATTACAGAGTTTTTTGCACTTAAACAGCTTAAAGATGGTGGACGTATTTACGATTTGGGTTGTTCAACAGCTTCTTTACTTATTAGCATCTCCAAGCAGATTAAAGTTGATGCCGATATAGTTGGACTTGATAACTCAGATGCAATGCTAGAACAAGCTAGAAAAAAATGTCTTGCTCTCGGTGCTACAATYAAGCTTGAAAATGCAGATATATTGGAATATGACTATAAAGAAGCAGATGTTTTTGTAAGTAATTACACTTTGCAGTTTATTCGTCCACTCGTTCGTGAAGAACTTGTAAAAAAAATAGCATCTGCACTTAAAAAAGACGGTATTTTTATCTTTAGTGAAAAAGTCATAAGTCATCACTCAAAACTTAATAAAGATCTTATAGAATGTTATTATGACTTTAAAAAAGAGCAGGGTTATTCAGAATATGAGATTATGCAAAAAAGAGAAGCTTTAGAGAATGTCTTGGTTCCCTATAGCGAAGAAGAGAATATTAAGATGGCGAAGAACTGTGGTTTCTCACACTGTGAGGCGGTATTCCGCTGGGCAAATTTCGCCACCTTCATAGCAGTAAAATAAAAATTACTTCATATTTCGTCGTTAGTTTTTCTCTGTTGGCTTCAGCCAAACATCGAAAAACTGCCTAGAACTATTTTGTACTTTTTATTTTACTGATGGAATTATTTTATATTTCGTTAGTGCCTAGAACTCTTAATTTCTAGGCTGTGGCAATACCAGATTTAAAAATATTCCTATTATAGCTCCAAGACCGATACCGCTAAAGGCAACTCCGCCAAAGTTAAAAGTCATTCCTCCGATAGAAAATACTAAAATCATRGAAACTATAATCATATTTCTWGKRCAWYYAARATCTACWTTTKCTYKTRTWARAGTWSMMATWCCTAWAGAWGCAATRATTCCAAATARCAATARCATWATWCCACCCATRACTGGARYAGGGATWGTWGMAAGTAWASCWCCTARYTTTCCWACAAARGCTAARAYWATYGCASMWATKGCAGCCCAAGTCATAATYGCAGGATTRAAWGCTTTTGTWATTGTAACWGCMCCTGTAACTTCAGARTAKGTAGTATTTGGYGGWCCWCCAAARARWGAWGCAASWGARGTAGCWATWCCATCACCAAGYARWGTRTTTTTTAGTCCCGGCTTTTTTAGATAATCTTCTTTTGTGACATTTGAGATTGCAAGCATATCCCCTATGTGTTCAACTGCCGGTGCGATAGCAATAGGAAGGATATATAAAATTGCCTCCCATTTAAATACCGGTGCGGTAAAGTTTGGAATTGCAAACCATGCAGCATTTGCTACRGCTGAAAAATCAACGATTCCAAAATATAGTGCAGCAGCATAACCAGCAACTATACCTCCCAAGATAGGAACTAATTTAAAAAATCCTTTTCCTAGTAGTGAAAAAAGCAGAGTGACTGAAAGTGCAAGCATAGAAATAATCATAGCACTCTCTAGCGGGACTAGTACAAAACTTCCATCACCGGTTTTTCCCATAGCTAGATTTACTGCCACAGGTGATAATATAAGACCTATTGACATAATTACTGGTCCAACTACGACAGCAGGTAAGAGTTTATGTAAAAAACCGCTTCCCTTAATTCTAATAAGAAAACTTAAAAATATATATAAAAGACCAGAAGCAACAAGTCCTGACATTGTTGCAGCAATACCCCAAGTCTTAACACCATAAGATATAGGAGCAATAAAAGCAAATGAAGATGCAAGAAAAATAGGTGGAACATTTTCTCTATTTATAAACTGAAATATAAGAGTTCCTATTCCGGCAGTAAATAGAGCTACGCTTGAATCTAGTCCTGTTAGTATAGGAACTAAAACCAAAGCTCCAAATGCAACAAATAAAAACTGAATTCCTATGATAGAATCTTTTAGTCTAAAGTTGTAAGAAGTTGGTTTCATATTATCTCTTTTAAAAATTATTTATAATTCTATCCTATAATAACTAAATTATGGGGGTATTAGGTAAAGTAGTGTAAACTTCATTAAGAATTAATATTAGGATTACTGATGTATAAAGAAAGTACAAATGTCGTTGTAAAACACCTTGTGAATAGATTAAGAGATGTTAGAACAGCTTCTAGCGAATTTAGAGCGACAATTGAAGAGATATCAAGAATAATTGCTTCAGAAGCATTATCTGATTTTCCGACAATATCGCAAAATATAACTACATGGCAAGGTTCACTTGATGTTGATGTTATAGAGGTCCAAAAACTGGTGCTGGTTCCGATTCTAAGAGCAGGTGAGCCGATGTTAACGGGTATATTAAAAACTCTTCCATATGCAAGAAGCGGTTTTTTAGCAATGAAAAGAGATGAAGAGACTGCAAAAAGTAGACTTTTTTATGAAAATATTCCAAATTTAGATGGTAAGACGGTTCTTTTACTTGATCCAATGGTTGCAACAGGTGGTTCATTAATAGATTCTATTGATTACTTGAAAAATAATGGGGCTAAAAAAATTATTAGTTTAAACGTACTTGGTTCTCCATTTGGAGTAAAAAGAGTTCAAGAAGCACATCCAGATGTTGATATCTATATAGCTCAAATTGATGAAAGACTTGATGAAAACAATTATATAAGACCGGGTCTTGGAGATGCCGGAGATAGAGCATTTAACACTGCTAACTAAGAAGTGATACTTAACACTTCTTATAGTTATTAATTACCAGACATTACCTTTTGGTTTTTCTTTCTTGTCTGTCCAAACATCTACAACTTTTCCTGCTGCTTCACCCATTTCTTCGTAAGTTATTATATCATCTTGTCCGCATTCTTTGTGGTAATAGCCTTGAAGATCATAGTACTCTTTGCATTCACTATAGTATTTTGCAGAGATACCATGCTTGTTCATGCATCCGTTTAGTAATAGTACAGTTGAGATAATAGTTAGAATAAGTAATATAGTTTTAATCATAAAAGTATCTAAGCATTTGTTATTCCCTAAACCTTGAATGTCTCTTTTGTTTTACAAAACTCTGTCAAAAAACACTCATCACATTTTGGATTTTTTGCAGTACATACATAACGTCCAAAAAGTACCATTCCCTGATGTAGTGCATGGAGATTATTTTTAAACTTTCTAACGAGGGTAGCTTCAGTTTTTATAGCAGTTTTATCATCACTTAGACCAAGTCTGTGAGAGACTCTAAAAACATGAGTATCAACAGCCATAAGATTGGCTCCTGTGTATTCAATCATAACAACATTTGCTGTTTTTTGTCCTACCCCACCAAGTGTTATTAACTCTTTTTCATTCATAGGAATCTCACCGTCATATACTTCAATAACTCTTTGTGCCATTGCAATGATATTTTTAGCYTTATTRTTRAARAAWGARCARSTGTTWATMARKGMTTTAACMTCWTCRAKMTCTGCYWCWGCMARTWSYTKKGGASTRGGRTAYTTMRKAAANAAGTYWNGGAGTRAKTAKRTTYACTCTYTTATCWGTRCAYTGTGCAGATARKGCAACTGCRAYGACAAGCTCRTAAGCATYTTTATAYTCYARYTCRGTRACSGCATCGCTATAYCTYTCWATAAARMGTTCATGKATTTSTRAAATTTCTTTTTTTGTTGCTTTTTTCATAGTTCGTATTTTAGCGTATTATATACCAAGGATGAAATGAGTTGTGCCCTAGAACTTGCTATGCTATAATTAAGAGCGAAATAATTAAATGTAGGGAAGTAGTATGAGCTTTTTTTCTTTTCTTTTTAAAAAACAACCAGCACGCGACACACCAGAAAATTTTAACAACTTATTTAACAAAGAATTATTAGTAGACATTGTAAATTCGGGTAATAATATGCTCCTTATTTATAGTAAAAAACGTGGTTGGATAGGAGGAAACAGAAAGTTTTATGACTGTTTAGGTTATAAAGATATTCATGACTTTCGTAGGCAACATACGAGTATTAAAGAGCTTATTTTAAGTGAAAGTGGGGAGGTTTTTACTGATGGAGATAAGGCTTGGTTAGAGTATATTAAAAAACATAAGACCAGTGGTTATCAGGTACGCCTTTATGATAAAAACAATGATATTTTAGAAATACTTTTACGATGTCGTAATCTTTATAATACAAATGATATTTACACCTTAGAATTTGAAGATATTTCTAAACTAGTACAGGCAAGGGTAGATGTAAATGAAGTTGAAACATCAAAAAGAAAG
>NVRL01000094.1 GCA_002732645.1 Sulfurimonas sp.
TATAAGTAAATAGATTATGTTAAAAAAAGTAATAATTAAGAGAAATGTGTATTTTAGTGTGTTTTCATATGTTGTAATTAGATGCTTAAGTAAAGTATGAGGTGTAAGAAAAAAGGTTAGTTTATAGAGCTAACGATAGTTAACTCTATTTATCTTCGGTTTGTAAGTTGGGTCTTCACCTGCTACTGTCCATAACTTTTTAGCAAGAGCACTTACCGATGGAGAGAACTCTTCATCTATAGGTTCTAAAAAGTCTACATCAGCGAAGTTTGTTTGAAGTAGACCTTTTTCATACTCAAAGCCTGAACCAGTCGGTTCTAATTTTAGAGCTTTTTTAGTCTCTAGGTTTGCTAAAACCCATAGAGCTAAGAACTCTTCAGAATACTTATTTAGGATGGCATCTGAAAACTCTTCAAAGTTTTTATAGCCACTTTGTTCATATATCTCTATTATTACTTCAAGAGTTTTATGTAGATGCACTAAGGGAACCATAGAAAAAAGCATACGACCAATACTTTGTCCAGTTGTGTGAACAGCACCGATAAATACTCTTGCTCCACCGTCAGTATCTCCAAAGTTGTTAGTCTTTAGACCTACTAGACCTATGTCAGTGTGTCTATGTCTTCCACAACCTTTGATACATCCAGAAAAACCAACTGTGATGCCATGCTCTGCTATCTTAGTTAGAGGAAGGTACTGAGTCTCGTTTTTAATACTCCAAAAAGAGTAAGGACAAAGATTACCCGCACAAGCGATAATAGTAGAACTCTCTTTTGGAGATGCAAACGGAGTAGTAGCATCTGGGAGACCAAGTAAGTAGATATTTTGATCAACACCGATTCTTATTTCGACATTGTTATCAGATGCAAACTGTGATATATCTTTCATCTCTTTAACGCTTAAACGAGCGAAATCTGTTTGATAGCAGTAAGAGTAAGTACCATCTCGAAGTTTTTCGTTTGGTGAGAAAAGTTTTTTATCTAGTTTCAGTTCTCCACCTGACTCAAACGGCTTACCGTACTCTTTTTCTATATGTGCTTTTAAAGCGTCAAGCCCAATATCTTCTATAAGATAAAATAGACGTGTTTTAGAACGAGAAAAGCGAGAACCGTGAAGGTAAAATGCTTCTGTAAAAGCTTTAAAGAAGTCAAAAACTTCGCCCTCAAGTAAGAAAATATCTGTGTCTTGAGCTATCTCTGTATTTTTACCGCCCATGTAAACATTGAAGCCGTAAATACCATCTTTTTTTGCAAGAGCAAAGTATAAGTCATTTGCAAAAAATGATGTAACACTTGCACTGTTTCCAGATATACCGATAGATACACGACGAGGAAGCATCCCAACATAACGCGGGTTTTTGATAATATACTCTTCTATTTTCTTGATTATAGGGTAAGTCTCTATCTCACAGTATGCCCCACGCCCGTCAAAAACATCTGTTACAATATTTCTGATGTTATCACCGAAACTTTGCCAAGTTGTAAGACCGTTAGTATTTAACTTTTTCCAAATTTCCAGTACATTTTCTTCATCAACACCGTGAATTTGTAGTCCACCCCTCGCTGTTGTAATAACAGTAAGGTCGTACTCTTCAACTACATCAGCTATATAAGAAAATTGCTCATGAGTTAGTTTTCCAGCAGCTATACGAAGACGTATAGTAAATTCATCTTCTAAAAAGTCCGTAGTAAAGATACCAAAGTCTTGAAGGAAAAGTCTATCTCCCTCACCAAGGTTCTCAAAGTCAAGATCTTCAAACTCTTCAAAATAATCAATTGGTCTTAGTCTAGCTTTGTATCTTTCACGCTTGTTTAGTTTTTGTTCTTCTATTTGCATTTAAAATCTACTCCGACAWTWYWRGTACTACATTTTACCTAATAATTATTATAAATAAGTTGATATATGTTAACGCCAGACAATATTTAAATCTTTTAGTAGCAAAGTTTCATCAAAAGAACTAGAAGCCGAACCAAGGTCTGCAATAGATTCACCTGTATCTTGAAACTTTTGTATGTAGTAGTTTTTGTCATAGCCTCGTTCAACTAGGTCATTTATGATTTTATTTATGTCATTAGTATTTAGCAGGTCATTGTGTAGGGTTGTTCTTACTTCAAAGTCATTAAACTCYTTTATAAGAAAATCTAGTGTTTTTGAGAACTCGTCAAACTTGTTTGAGTGTGTGATTTGTGTGAACTTCTCTTTTGGTGCTTTGTAGTCAAGTGCTATAAAGTCCAGCAGTTTTAAATCAAGTAGCTCTTTTACTTGAGAAAAATAAGTCCCGTTGGTATCTAGCTTGATTTTAAAGCCAAGTTTTTTTACGGCTTTACAAAACTCAACAAGATCATGTGAACTTGCTTCTCCACCAGATAARACTACAGCTTCTAGCATATTTATGCGTGTTTTTAAGAACTCTAAAACATCGTCAGTAGTGTAGCTTCCACTTTTTGCAAATACTATCTCTTTGTTATAACAGTAATCGCATCTCATGTTGCATCCGCTGAACCATACTATACATGCTAGATGCTCAGGGTAGTCAACATGAGTAAACTTTGTTACATCATAGACTAGTTTCTTAGCACTCAGTGAATTGCTTTCGTTGTTTATGCTCACCAGTTTTTCCTACATTGAAACTTTCAACGGGTCTGTGATAACCCATAACTCTTGTATATACAATACACTTTTGTCTTTTGTCTTTTAGTAATGCTAATACTTCATTTTTGCTCATTGCTTTTTCCTTTTATTTTGTTGGTTTTACGAAATTTCTAATTTCAAGTTTTCTTGTTCGTGAATCAGTTCGTCATCACATTTCGGGCAGTACTCGTGCTCTCCTGAGATGTATCCGTGTTTCGGACAAACTGAGAAAAGAGGTGTTACCGTGATATATGGAAGTCTAAAGTTAGAAATAACATTTTTTACTAACTTTCTACATGCCTCAGTCGAACTTACTTTCTCTTGCATATAGAGATGTAGAACCGTTCCACCTGTATATTTTGTCTGTAAATCATCTTGAAGAGTAAGTGCTTCAAACGGATCGTCAGTCAAATCTACTGGGATTTGAGATGAGTTTGTATAGTAGATGTTGTCACCCATACCCGCTTGTAAAATAGAGTCACCGTATCTCTTTTTATCTTCTTTAGCAAACCTATAAGTTGTTCCCTCAGCAGGTGTTGCTTCAAGGTTGTAAAGGTTTCCTGTATCTTCTTGAAACTCAACCATTCTCTTTCTCATATGATTTAAAATATCTATGGCAAACTGCATCCCTGTCTCCGAGCTGATATCATCACTGTCTGAGCTGAAGTTTCTTATCATCTCATTCATCCCGTTTACACCGATAGTTGAGAAGTGGTTTTTAAAGCCTGGAAGATATCTCATAGTATATGGGAAAAGCCCTCTGTCATACATCTCTTGGATAAATACACGCTTTTTCTCTAAAGTGTTTTTAGCGTGATTCATAAGCTGATCTACACGAATCATAAGAGCCTCTTTGTCACCTTTGTAAAGGAAACCAAGTCTAGCCATGTTAAGTGTAACAACACCGATACTACCGGTCATCTCAGCACTTCCAAAAAGACCACCACCACGTTTTAGAAGCTCTCTAAGGTCTAGTTGAAGTCTACAACACATACTTCTAACATGTCCAGGTTTGTAAGSTTCTTCATTTTCAACTAAGTTGCCATCAGCATCTCTTTTATACTGAGAACCTATGAAGTTTTGAAAGTATGAAGAACCTATTTTTGCAGTGTTTTCAAAAAGAATATCAGTGTTCTCACCATACCAGTCAAAATCTTCTGTAATATTTACAGTAGGGATTGGGAAAGTAAAAGGCTGACCAGTTCTGTCACCCTCAGTCATTACCTCATAGTAAGCTTTGTTAATCATGTTCATTTCTGGTTGGAAAAACTTGTATGTCATCTCTTCTAAAGCATTACACCCTCTTTTTTTTGCTTCATCTTCGAGTTCACTGTCAAGAAGGTTTTNAAACAGGTGTAGTGTCTTTGATGTAGGAAACTGATCTTTAAGATCATCAGGAACTGTCCAGTCAATAGTTACATTTGTAAAAGGAGACTGACCCCAACGTGCAGGAACATTTAGGTTATATATGAAACTTCTAACAGCTTTTTTTATCTCTTTGTATGGTAGTTTATCACGAAAAACGTAAGGAGCTAAGTATGTGTCAAATGATGAAAATGCTTGAGCACCAGCCCACTCACTTTGWARKATGCCMARAAAGTTTGCCATYTGTCCWARAGCTYCACGGAAATGCTTAGGAGCATCACTCWCCACACGACCACGAACACCGTTAAAACCTTCATCTAAAAGTACACGAAGACTCCAACCTGCACAATAACCTGTAAGACAGTCAAGGTCGTGGATATGGTAGTCACCATCTCTGTGAGCGTGACCCTCTTCTTTAGAATAAATCTTGTCTAACCAGTAGTTTGCTATAACTTTTCCTGCAGTGTTATTTACAAGACCTGCATTTGAGTAACCAGTATTAGAGTTTGCTTTGATTCTCCAGTCACTTTTGTTGATATACTCTTCTATAGTCTGCGTTGAGTTTATGTATGTTGTATCTTCATCAATCAGATGATCTCTTTGCATTTTATGCATGTGTCTATAGAGAATGAAAGAACGCATAACATCAAAGTATCTTCCTTTGTATAACTCTTTTTCGATAGCATCTTGGATATCTTCAACAGCAACAACACGTTTGCTCTTTAGACGATCTAGTACATTGAAAAATATAGAGCTGTCATAAGTAATATGTTCACTCTTAAAAGCTTTTTTAATTGCATCTTCAATCTTGAAAGATAGAAACTCTTTGTGTGTGCCGTCTCTTTTTAGAATATTTTCAACCATGTGCGTATGCCCCTTTAATTAGTAATGAGAAGTTTAATGGAAGATGAGTTAAACATTCATAACAAAATGTGTCACTTATGTGTCACTAAATGCTCTATTAATTGCTATAGGGTATAATTACGCATGATGAAAAAAATAGAAAAGATTTTAGAAATTTGGCATAAGCATTTTATTGATGAAGAAAAACAATATTCTGAGTTTGAAAGTTCAGATATTGAATATTTTGTAGGTTGTATGTTATACAATCATTTTGAGTTTTCTAAARYWMWWRRTRSTRTRAMAACAATAGATTTATCTTATGATTTTTTAGAATCTTGTGGTGATGAATATGATGAGATAACGGCTATTATAAAGAGTCTTGAGTTTGATGATGAGATTCAAAAGTTGGAGTTTTTACAAAACTTCATAAGAGATGCAAAGAAAAAGTACACAGCAGATGAGCTTTACCTACTTAACCGTTTAGAGTACCATGTAAACGGAATTACGCAGAGATATAAAAGTGAAGAAGAATCTAAAAAAGTTGACTTTGTAGCTCCCAAAAAACGTTCTGCAAATCCTCTTTTGAGATAAGGATGCAGACGTATCTTATAACCTCAAAAGAGTTTTATACAGATACACCTGCAATCTTTCGTAACATCGTGCATGAGCAGTTCGCTCAGCACACACCCACTTACGCTCTATATAGAGATAAATCAAACCCAAACTATGACATTCAAGCAGCGCACTTTGTAGAAGTATGCAGGCAGTTTGGAACTATCAAAAGCTTCATACATAGAAATATAGAACTGGCAAAAAGTCTTGAAGCAACTGGTGTGCATCTGACATCAACTCAGTTTGATGATATTCAAATAGCAAAAGAACTTGGTTTGGAAGTTATTATCAGTACACATACTCACGATGAAGTTTTAAAAGCACAAGAGTTTGGTGCAGATGCAGTTACATATAGTCCTATATTTGCATCCCCTGATAAGGGCGAACCAAAAGGGATAGAAGACTTAAAAGATCTTTTAAAAAAGTGTGAGATAAAAGTTTTTGCTCTTGGTGGGATAGTGACACAAGCACATGTTGATAWGGTAGAAGAGAGTGGAGCTTACGGATTTGCTTCTATTAGATACTTTTATTAGTATCTACTAACTCTTCATCTTTTTTAGCAGGTTTCTTTTTCTTTGCAAAGCCTGCACCTTTTTTCACTTTGGCTGTTAGCTCTAAAGCCTCCACAATAGAGCGAAAGTCCATACCCTCTCTATGCATCAAAGCAAAACATGTAACTATTACAGCTATTGTATTTGGTACTTCACCTTTTTGCTTATAAGATTGAAGGTTCTTATCGCTTACTTTTATGAGTTTGCTAAATTTAGGCAGGCTAATTTCGGCATCTAGTAGTAATTTTTTAAAATCTATAAATGTCATAATAATTCTTTGTGATATTTTTGTAATTATAATTATAGCAAATATTTGTTGACATAAAGATATATAAAGTGTATAATCCCCATAATTTATTACTAAAAGTAAGTAATAAGTCATAAAACAACCCTAAAAGGATCCATCAATGGCAAAAGAACTAAAGAAAAAAGTAGCTAAGAAAGTTGCAAAAAAAGCTGCAGCTAAGAAAGTTGCAAAAAAGAAAGTTGCTAAAAAAGTAGCTAAGAAAAAAGTTGCTAAAAAAGTAGCTAAAAAGAAAGCAACAAAGAAAAAAGTAGCTAAAAAAGCTGCTAAGAAGAAATCAGCAAAGAAATCTTCAAAAAAATAGTACTATTAGTTTTTTAGCTCTCCTGCTAAATAACCACTAGCAAATGACCATTGGAGGTTGTATCCTCCACATGGTCCGTCTAGGTTCATAACTTCTCCACAAAAATACAATCCCTTAATTATTTTACTCTGCATTGTTTTAGGTTCTATCTCTTTTAAAACTATACCACCACGTGTAATCATCGCCATTTTAAATCCGTCATGCCCTGTAACAGTTAGTGGTGTCCATGCCAGATAGTTTATAAGTTTTGCTCGTGAAAGTCCAGCAATGGCTTTTAGTTTTAAATCAGGGTCAACTGTACTGAGTAGACATAACTCCAAAGACAAAGCACTTGGAAGTAGGGTAGAGACAAGTTCATGAATAGTTAAATCTTGATTTTTAAGAGCTTCATCTTTTAGATGCTTAGTTATCTGCTCTTCATTCATCCCTTTTGTAAGGTTTAACAATATTGGAACTTCACCATATTTACTTATAAGTGGAGTTATCTCTCTTGCAAAGTCTAAAACAACAGGACCTCTGATGCCACTTTTAGTAAAGATAAGATCACCGGAAGCTTTTAGTTTTTTATGCTTTTTCATATCAACTTTAAGCTCAACTTTTGCTATTGTATCTGCACGACACTTAGCAACCCATTCTTCTTTAGTTTTTAAAGGCATCATTGCTGGATGCAGCTCTGTAGTCTTATGTCCAAGCTCGTGAGCAAGAGAGTAGCCATCTCCTTCAGCACCTAAAACAGGATAGCCTAAGCCACCAGTTGCGATGATGACGTTAGGAGCTAAAAATGTCTCTGTGGATGTTTGTACACCAGTTACACNGTTSTTCTCACTAAGTATTTTTTGAACTTTTTGTGAGCATAAAACATCGATGCCGATTCTTTTCATCTCGTTCGTTAAACCTGAGATAATAGTAGCAGAGCTGTGCGAGGTTGGAAATACTCTAAAGCCATCTGGTGCATGAGTCTCAACACCAATCTCTTTAAAAAATTCTATGAGATTTTTATGATTAAAGTCATTTAGAGCATCTTGCATAAAGCGACCATCCCGACCAAACTTTGCCATGAAATCTTCATTTGAGAGAGTATTTGTAAGGTTACAACGACCACCGCCGGTTGCTTTTAACTTTGCACCTATTTGAGATAGTTTTTCAAGCAGTAGCACACTTTTGGCATCCCTTGCAGCTCTTATGGCAGCTATCATCCCTGCCGCTCCGGCTCCAACAACGATAAGATCATAGTTCTTTGACAAGAGATATCCTCTACTTTTTTAGCATTTTAATAAGTGCAATTATAGTATAATAAACTATGAAAAATACAATTTTAATATTTTTAAGTCTCTTTATTTTAGCGGGATGTAGTACAAGTTCTTTAAAACTAAACAAAGATAAAGAACTGGYTTTGAAGTATAGTTCGAGTGACTTGTTACTTACAAATAAGGTTATTGATTCAAGTTTTTTAAACTTTAAAGACCTCTTTGTGACTATATACAAACTAGAAGATGAAAATGGAAGAGTTCTTTTTTATGAAGATGCAAGAACTGAGTTAAATTTCGAGTTTAGACATCGTGGTCTATATACGGTTATGTATGTGTTTGATGATAGAAAAAAATACAATGTTATCTATAGAAGGAACAATCTAAAACTAGTGCAGTTTCCACTAAAAGATAAAACATACTTAAATGTTATGATTCAAGCGAGTGACTCACAAATATACTCATATGCTTACGGATTTTCAAACAAAGAGTTTATGGAAATAGCAAATAAAATAAAAGTAAAAGAGAGTGATGAATTAGGTGAGTTAAAGCATCAAGGATTAGTACTGGAGAGCTCATCAAAAGCTCTTAGTAACTGGAATGATAAGCTAGTCTTTTTTACACCTTTAATCAGTCCTCTTCGTTCGATGGGTGGACGTTGAAGACATATTTTGGAGATAGACAAAAGTGCTATAAGTGTTATCGACCTATAAGTTCATGTATGTGTGAGCATATTCATAATATAAAGACTAAAACAAAATTTATTATACTAATGCATCCAAAAGAGTTTAAAAARRYWAAAAATGGAACAGGACATTTTACCAATAATTCTTTGGAAAATTGTGAACTATTTGTTGGAATTGACTTTTCACAACACAAAAGAGTAAATGAACTTTTAGATGATAAAGATTA
>NVRL01000095.1 GCA_002732645.1 Sulfurimonas sp.
ATACGATCACAACGAACAATTCCACCAAAAATATTTACAAAAATAGCTTTTACATTTGGGTTCTTAAGAATAATCTCAAAACCTTTTGCAACAGTCTCTGCGTTTGCACTACCACCAACGTCAAGGAAGTTAGCAGGTGTTCCACCCATATGGTTAATTGTATCCATAGTACCCATAGCAAGACCAGCACCATTTACCATACAACCAATTTCACCATCAAGAGCTACATAAGAAAGACCATATTTAGCAGCTTCTACTTCATCAGCATCTTCTTCAGTTAAATCACGCATTGCTGAGATTTCTGGTTGACGACCAAGAGCTGAGTTATCAAAGCCCATTTTTCCATCAAGTGCAATAAATTCACCTGAACCGGTACGAACGAGAGGATTAATCTCTATCATCTCAGCATCATTTTCCATATATAGTTTGAAAAGTTTTTGTGCAAAAGAGATAATCTTTTTTTGTTCAGCTTTATCTGTAATACCAAGACCAAAAGCTAATTGACGACCATGAAAACCTTGGAAACCTATAGCTGGATCAACAGGAATCGTAATAATTTTTTCTGGAGTATTTTCTGCAACATCTTCAATGTTCATTCCACCCTCAGTTGAAGCCATGATTAAAGGCATTTCTAATTTTCTGTCTAAAACAACAGAAAGGTAGAACTCATCTTTGATATCAGCGCCATCTTCAATGTAAAGCTTTTGAACAAGTTTACCNWSSWGCRTNAGTTTGRTGAGTAACCAAAGTCATACCAAGAATYTCATYWGCAAGYTCTCTAACTTCATCWAWASTYTTAGCTAACTTAACACCACCACCAAGACCACGACCACCTGCGTGAATCTGAGCTTTAACAACCCAAACAGGGCCACCTAACTCTTTTGCAGCTTCAACGGCAGCGTCAACGCTTTCAACCATAATACCTTTTGGTATTGGCACGCCATACTTTGCAAAAATTTGTTTTGCTTGATATTCATGTATATTCATTTATTCTCCTTGTTTTAAAATGGAAGTTATTTAACTTCGTATTGTGCACGACCAATTTTGTATAAATCAGCACCATACGTATCGTTAATTACAGTCACCGGAAAGTCAACTACCTCTAGCTTTCTAACTGCTTCTGGACCTAACTCTTCATAAGCGATAACTTCTGCACTTTTAATCTGCTTACCTAAAAGTGCACCAGCTCCGCCAGTAGCACCAAAATATACAGCTTTATGTTCTTGACAAGCATCTGTAACATCTTTATTTCTCTTGCCCTTACCTATCATTCCCTTTAAGCCCTCAGCAATAAGCCTTGGAGAATAAGAGTCCATGCGGTAAGAAGTAGTAGGACCAGCACTTCCAATTGGGTCACCAGGTTTAGGTGGTGTTGGACCAACAAAATATATTACAGCACCCTTAACATCAAAAGGAAGCTCTTTACCTTCATCAAGTAAATCAACTAATATTTTGTGCGCCGCATCTCTTGCAGTATAAATAGTACCACTTAAATATACGATATCACCACTGTGTAACTCTGAAACAGTTTCATCACTTAGTGGAGTTGTTAAATGATATGTTTTACCCATAGTTTTCCTTTATATAGTGATATGTGTATGACGTGAACTATGGCACTGAACATTTACTGAAACAGGTAAAGAAGCAATGTGACACGGGTTTGATTCAATATGCACGGCTAAAACAGTTTCTGTTCCACCCATCCCCATAGTACCGATTCCAAGTTTGTTAAGCTCTAGTTTTATAGTCTCTTCTAGCTCAGCCATTTCAGGATCTTCATTGACAGAACCTATGTTACGAAATAACGCATGCTTTGAACTAATTACAGCTTTTTCAAAAGTTCCGCCTATTCCAACACCAACAGTAAGAGGTGGACAAGGGTTAGGACCTGCATCTGAAATACACTCTCTAACATAGTCTATAACACCCTGCTTTCCAGCAGCTGGAGGAAAAACTCTTGCACGTGATACATTCTCGCTACCACCACCTTTTGCAGCATACTCGATATCTATCTTATCACCCTCTACTATATCAAGATGAATAATTGCAGGTAAGTTATAACCAACTGTATCTTTATTATTAGCACGAGTAAAAGGGTGACAAGTAGAAGCTCTTAAATAACCTTCCACATAGCCCTTTTCCGTACCTTCGTTAATAGCATCTTTTAAAAGACCGCCTATAACTTTAACATCAGCACCAATCTTTACAAAGAAAACAGCAAGTCCAGTATCTTGACATAGTGGACGAGCTTCACTGCTTGCAATATCAGCATTTTCTAAAAGTTGTTTTAAGACTTCTTYACTCACAGGACTTTTTTCATTTTTGTAAGCGTCTTGCATTGCTTTTAATGCATCTTCTGGCAAATTTGAAGCAGAATATACAATTATATCTCTGACATTTTTTACTATTTCTTCATACGCTATTTCACGCATTCGCAATCCCTCTTTATTAAATATTTACACTAAAATATATTATATGAAATATAGTTTAGCACGCTTTATATAATAGTGTTAATTATCTATATTTATTTTTAAACATATGAGAAAGTGTGTAGTTACTACACACTTTGGCTTTTGATTTTAACTCAAAAGGTGTAGAATCTACACAAAAAAATCATTTTTCTTCAAAATATCAATTCCATCTCTTATTGATTCAACTGATACTTTGAACTTAGCTTTTGTCTCTTCATCTATATCTAACTCAATAATTTTCTCAACACCATTACTGCCAAGAACAACGGGAACACCGACACAAACATCTTTATAACCATATTCACCATCAAGCATTACAGAAGATGGCATAACAATTTGACTATCATCAAGCATAGCTTCTACCATTACAGCTATTGCACGGCCTGGAGCATAGTATGCTGAAGTACCTAGGTGCTTAACTATCWCAGCTCCCCCGTCTTTTGTTCTAGCAATAATATCTTCCATCTCTTTTTTTGTAAGTATCTGATCTAATGGAACACCACCAATAGCCGATATTTCAGGAAGAGGTATCATATGTTGTCCATGGTCACCTATTAGCATTGCTCTAGTCTGTCCTGAACCATATCCAACTTTTTTATGGATTTCGTACGCCATTCTTGCACCATCAAGTGCTCCAGCCATACCGATTATTCTTCTTCTATCCCAACCTGTCATCTGATGTGCTACATAAGTCATGATATCTAATGGGTTAGATACACACAAAATAATAGCATCCGGAGAGTACTTCATAACATTACTTACAACATCTTTCATGATTTTTGCATTTATCATAAGTAAATCTGCTCTCGTCATATCACTCTTTCGTGGAACACCTGCTGTAATTACTATAATATCGCAATCTTTTAAGTCACTAGCATCTMCAGCAGCATTTACAATCGTACCACGTGGTGAGTAACTCGTAGATTGTCCTATATCCATAGCTTTTCCTATTGCAAGGTCACTATTTATATCATAAAGAATTACCTCATGACATCTCCCTGTCATAGTTAAACTATATGCTGCCGTTGCACCAACAAATCCAGCCCCTACAATACCTACTTTTCTACCTACCATATATATTTCCTTTAATTTTATTTCACTTCAATTCCAAAAGTAAATCCGGCATTAACTTTCTCTATGAGTTCGGGTAATACATCTTCATACTCGCCAACTATTCCAAAATCTGCATTTTGAAATATTGTCTCTTTTGCATGAGGATTAATCGCTACTATCGTCTCTGACTCTTTCATACCTGCGATATGTTGCACAGCACCGCTTACACCAACGGCTATATAGACTTTTGGTCTTACTGTTTTTCCAGTTTGCCCTACCTGCCTTGCATACTCGGCTAGTCCTTCATCTACTACAGGGCGGCTAACAGCCCACTCAGCATTTACACCTTGATTGTTTAGTGCAGATGCCAGTTCTTTGACAAGTTTCATATCGTCACTTACAGTACCTCTACCACCTGTAATAATTACATCAGCTTCAAATAGATTTTGTAATCCACCCTCACCTCTTACTGTCWCTATAATCTCTGTTACAAAATCATCATCAGTCAAAGTTGGAGTAAAAGTAGAAATCTTTCCTTCTCTACTAGCATCTGGTGTTGGAACTTCAAATGTTCCTGCACGAGCAGTTGAGATTTGAGGACATACAAACCCTAAAATTGTTGCAAGTTTTGATTCCCCATAAGTTGGTCTTCTTGATTCAAGTATTGGAAAGAATATTTTCTTATTTTTTCTATCAATATGCTCACCAATTTCAAGTGCAGTACAATCAGCTGTAACACCACCATTTGTCTTAACCCCTATTCTTGGTGCTAGTTCTCTACCTGCAGTTGTAGCAGAAAACAGTGCTATCTCTGGGTTTATTTTCTTTATAACCTGTGCAAAAATTGATGCAAAAGGAAGTATTCTATACTCTTCCAGTCTTTCATCATCCACAACGATTACTTCATCTGCACCGTGGCTGATTAAATCTTTTGCCAATTTTTCAATATCTTTTCCGATGATAAGCGTAATCACTTTAGTATCGTCTCCAAGATCAGAAGCCAGTTTTACCGCTGGAGTTAAAAGCTCTAATGATGGTCGTGATATATTTGAATTTACTACTTCTGCCCAAGTTAAGATGCCAGATGCACCATTTCTAAAATCAACATCAACAAAACCTTCTGGTCTCTTCTTAGCCTTAGATTCTTTTTTCTTTTTTACTTCAATAGTGTTTTTACCAGATTTAATGTTTTCTATTAGACTAGAAACTAATTCTGCTTCATCGTGACCTTCACTCATTTTAATAGGTGCTCGTTCACTCGTAATATTCGCAACTTTAGCAACAATTGTCGGTGAACCGCTAAGACCAATATTCTCATCACTCAGATTTATATCATCAATATTAAACACAGTAACTTCTGCATTTCTAGCTTTTACAGCTCCGCTTAGCGATGGTCGTCTTGGATTAATACCTGTTGGTGTAAAAGACAGAGCACAAGGAAGTGGAAGTTTCATCATCTGATAACCACCCTCAATAATTCTTTTTGCCTCTATATACCCATCTGTTAAAGATGCAACCTCTATAAATGTAGCCTGAGGAATTCCCATATTTTCAGCAACCTGAGATGGAACATGTGCAGTATCACCATCACTTGTCTGACGTCCGGCTACTATAATAAACTCTTCATTAAGTCCTTTTCCATAACCCAAATGTTTAAGCATCGTAGAAATTGCCAGACCTGTTGCATAAGTATCAGAACCGCCAAGTCTTCTATCGCTTAAAAGATATGCTTCATCGTACCCCATAGAGATAGCTTTTTTAAGAGAAGCATCAAAAGATGGAGGTCCCATAGAACATACTATAAGTTTAGCATCTGGATTATCTATTTTCATTTGAAGACCAGCTTCTAGAGCATAGCCACAATCAATGTTTATAATAGATTTTGCTTTTGTTCTATCCATTAAGCCGTCGTCACCCATTCTCATCTCTGAGGGTAATGGAACTTGTTTCATTAAACTAATTATTGTCAAAGCCATATTATTCTCCTTCCAATTTACATCATATTATATTCTGGACCGTCACCACCATAAGGTGTAGTCCAAGTAATTCCACTGTTAGGTGATTTAATATCACATGTCTTACAGTGAACACAGTTCTCAGCATGTATTCTAAGTGCTTTATTACCACTTTTTTTATCTGTATGAAGTTCATAAACTTCAGCAGGACACAGTGAAGCACAGGCTAAACCATACTCATCTATGTTTGATGCATTAAATTCTTCTTCATTATTTATTATCAGATGCAAAGGCTGAACTTCATCATGCATAGCTTTTGAGTAGTAAACGGTAGTTACTTTATCAAATGTAAGTTTTTTATCAAACTCCAGCTTTCCTTCAAATCTATCTTTAAAAGCTTGGGTAGATAAATCTTTAGTAGTCTTTGTTGTAGCATGGTCTGCTTCAACTTCGGGAACCATTAGACAAGTTCCACCAGTTACTAGCTGAACACCCATTTTTAATCCACCTAAAACCATTCCATCTTGCATAACTGCTCTCATATTTCTAACTGGATATAGCTCTTTATAGATAGAACTTGCATTTACTAAATCTTTATATTTCGATAAGAATTTTTCGCTAGTATCATTATTTACCAAAGCATCAGCCGCTGTAGATGCAGCACAGATGCCAGATCTAACTGCCAAGTGAATTCCCTTTAGTCTTGCCGTTGTTAAGAACCCTGCACTATCACCGACAATCATCATATTATCAGAATAATATTTCGGTATAGAGTTCCAACCACCTTCAGGAAGTGTTTTTGCTCCAGCTTCTATAACTGAACCACCATTAAGTATTTTTGAAACAAATGGATGGGTTTTCCAAACTTGCATAGCAGCGTGAATATCAAAAGAAGGATCTTGATAATCAAGTCCGACAACTAATCCTACAGCTACTCTGTTGTCACTAAGACCATATATAAAGCCTCCACCAAACTCTTCTTTATCTTTTAGCGGATAACCAAAAGTATGTTTAACAGTTCCCGCTTCTATGTTACCTTCTGGAACTTTCCATATCTCTTTAACACCTAAAGAGTATATTTGTGGATTTTTCCCAGCATCTAGGTTTAACTTTTTTATAACAGTCTTAACTGCAGAACCTCTAGTTCCTTCAGCAAATACTGTAATAGCAGCTTCTACTACTGTGCCTTCTTGAAAGTTTTTTTGCTTTGTACCATGATGATCAACACCTGTCTCTTTTGTTTTCACACCAATTACTCTATTGTTACTATCATAAATAACAGAGTCAACTGAAAAACCTGTATATATCTCTACGCCACGCGCTTCTGCCAATGTAGCTAGATATCTACATACTTGACCTAAAGAAGCCACATAATTTCCATCATTTGACATATATGGGGGATGAAATGGAAGTGTTATTTCACTTCCATCGCTATTGAGCTTTACAGTAGAGTCAGGTCCAACTTTAGAATCAAATGGAATTCCATCAAATTCTCCTGTATTTAATAGTTGTTGAAATACTTGGGGTCTGATAACTGCGCCTGAGAGGATATGTGAACCAATTGAACTGCCTTTTTCAATAAGCATAATTCTCTTGTTTACACCTTTTTGCTTTAGTTTATCTGCTAAAGCTATTGCCGTTGACAGACCTGCAGGTCCCCCACCAACAATGAGTACATCTGTTGAAATATTATCCATTAAACACTCCATTAATTAGATTAATTTTAAAGATTACCTTAAGTAATAGTATAAGGTATCAGATGTAAAGTTAAATTTAAGTTTGAGGGTTAAGCTTAGGCAAGATAGGTTTCACTTTGTTACATAATGAAACAAATATAAGAGAAACAGTTCTGAGAATAGAGCTACTAAAAGTAACTCTATATTTTTCTACTCGTAAAAGTTATTTGCATAAAGAGCGTCTATAAGCTCCTTAACACTTCCTACTGATTTAGCAAATTTTCTATCTTGATCATCATTTAAATTAGCTTCAATAACTTTTTCAACACCACGAGCACCAATCATAACAGGAACACCACTTACAACATCACTATAACCATATTCACCATCAAGCATGATCGCACATGGATAGATTTGTTTCATATCAGTAAGCACCGCTTCGACCATAAGAGCTGTTGCTTTTGCAGGTGCATAGTAGGCACTACCATCTTTAAGTAATCCTACTATCTCTGCACCACCATTTTTAGTCTTCTCAACAATCTCATTGATTTCATCCCAAGTTAAAAGGTCTGTTAGAGGAACACCTGCAACAGTCGAGAATCTAGGTAATGGAACCATATCATCACCATGGCCACCCATAACAGAACATCTAATCTGACCAGCTCCGTAACCTAGTTTTTCATATACAAAGTGAGCCATTCTAGCGCTATCTAAGATACCTGCCATTCCAAGAACTCTACTTCTATCCCAGCCAGTCTCTTTAAGTGCAACATAAACCATAGCATCTAATGGATTTGATACAGGAATAATAACAGCATTTGGTGACGAAGTCTTAATAACGCTCATTACATCTCTCATTATAGAAGCATTTTTAATAAGTAAATCATCTCTACTCATACCAGGAAGTCTTGGGCTACCTGCTGTAATTACAACAACATCACAATCTTTTACATCTTCTAATGTTTCAGCAACAGTAATAACAGTATGCTTTCTAGCAGCTTGTGCGGCCTGAGACAAGTCTAATGCTTTACCTCTTGCTCTATCTACATCATTTGCTCTTAAAATAACTTCATGGCAAGAGCCACTCATCGCTAAAGAATACGCTACTGACGAACCGACGTTACCTACACCTACTATTCCTACTCTTTTTCCTCTCATGGTACCCCTTTTAATATTTTATTTCATAGTAAACAATTAAAGATTATATTATATATCTTTAATCTTTAAATGTTTGCTATATGAGAGTTGAAATTTCAACTCTCATATAAATACTTTTAGCTATATTGAATCAATAATAGCGTTAAGTGTAGCAGAAGGACGCATTGCTGCAGTCGCTTTTGCAATATCAGGACGGAAGTAACCACCGATATCTACCGGAGAACCTTCAAATGCTAAAAGTTCAGCGATGATAGCATCTTCTTTTTCAGCAAGCTCTTTTGCAACTGGTGCAAATTTGGCAGCTAACTCAGCGTTATCACCCGTACTAAGTGCTTTAGCCCAGTACTGAGCTACGAAGAAATGAGATGCTTTATTATCTGGCTCACCACATTTACGAGATGGTTCTTTGTTGTTATCAAGGTAAGCATCATTTGCAATATCAAGACCAGC
>NVRL01000096.1 GCA_002732645.1 Sulfurimonas sp.
TATTTTTATACTGAATGTTGTTGTATTTTTTTTACTTTTAACATCCATACTGCCACTTAATCCCTCTTCACAAATCATCTTTGACATAAAGAGACCTAAACCTGTTCCGCTACTTTGATGTTTAGTCGTAAAATATGGCTCAAAAATTTTCTCTATGTTCTCTTTAGAGATGCCGCCTGCATTGTCTTGGAGTTCTATTAGTGCGAAGTCGTCTTGTTTCTTTGTTGTTATACTTATCTCTCGTATCAAGATGCTGTTAGTAACAAAGGCATCTTTTGCATTTTTTATGAGATTTATGATTACTTGAGTTAACTCATTTGAGATGCCAAGAACTCTTAAATCTTCAAAGTCAGTTGTAACACTTATCATCTCAATACCGAGCATCTTGTCTAAAAGTCCTAAAGACTCATTGACACTGTCACTTATGTTAAATGGGTGCTTCTCTTTTTGAGGGTTAAAAAAGTTTGTAAAGTCATCTATAGTCTGAGACATATTTTTAATAATATTCTTACTCTCACCATATAACTCTGTTAGTTCTTCATGTTTATTATCAAGCGCTGCTTTTTTCATACCAAACATAGCAAGGTTTAACTCTGTTAGAGGTTGTCTCCACTGATGGGCAACATTTGCCAGCATCTGACCAAGAGATGCTTGACGAGATTGCAAAAACATCACCTTTTGTTTTTCTTCATTTTTTGAGACTTCATCTTCAACGCGTTGCTCTAGTGTCTTGTTTAGCTCTTCGAACTCTTTTGTTTTGTCTTGAACTCTAAGTTCGAGAGTCTTGTTTAACTCTTCTAACTCTTTTTCTTTCTTTAGTAGTTCTTCTTTATAAAATACTTCTTTTGTAACATCGTAACGAATGGCGATGAACTCAGCGATATTATCATCTTCATCTAATATGGGAATAACTGTAGTGTTTACATAAAAAGTAGAGCCGTCTTTTGCTATATTTTTAACAGTATCTTTATAGATTTTTTTCTCTAGTATTGTGTCCCAAAGAGCTTTAAAAGTTGAAGCATCTACATCAGGATGTTTTACGATGTTATGGTTTTGACCAATAAGCTCATCTTTAGAGTAACCAGATATTTTGCAAAACTCATCATTTACAAATGTGATGATGCCATCTATATCTGTTCTTGAGATAATATTGCTTTTTTCTATGGCTTCTTTGTACTGTTTTAACATAATGTGATTATATCACAGCTTCCTATTTCTCTACTTTATACATAGGTACAATTATGATAAAATATATCTTATTATTTAATGGAGTCCCAGATGAAAAAAGTTCTATTACTGCTAATATTTTTCACACTTAACCTCTCTGCTCAGAGTTATGATGCTTACTTAAACTCTTTTACATACGAAGAGCGTAAAGAGATGAAGATAAGAGCTGTTGAGCTTTCAGTAATGCTTGAAGAAGGAAGTGCACAGCTTATAGATATCCGCTTTAAAGAAGAGTACGAAGCATGGCATATGCCTTACGCTATCAACATCCCTATCAATGAACTTCCTAAGCGTTTAAACGAACTCGATAAATCAAAACTTATAGTCACAGCATGTCCGCATAAAGACAGAGCTATTATGGCGCGTACGTACCTAAAACTAAAAGGTTATAAGACTCGTTATCTTGTAGACGGGCTTATAGGTCTAGCTGAATTTTTACGTGGTGACAATGCTAAAGAGTTTATAGAGGAATATAAACTCATAAACAAGAAATCCAATTAATGCTATACTAATCCATGATTAACATCTCAGGCAATAAGCAACTAGATATTATTTTACCTAACACAAACAGGGCTTTAAAAGAGGTTCTTAAAGGTGCAACACCCAAAGAGCTTGAAGTTCTTACAAAGAGTAAAGACCTAAAGTCGGTTGTGAACTCACTCCTAAATGAAAGCGCTAAAAGCTCTGCATCTGACAAAGTACTTTTGCAACTTTTAAAGAACAACCCTACTCTTAAAGATTTGGGCAATGTATCTACAACTATAAAAGAGCTTCTAAACTCTATAAAAACAAATCAGGACCCTCTTCCTATGGAAAAAATCCTGACTAAGTTTATAGCTGATATGAAAAAACTAAGTGACTTGATGCCTAGTGATAAAAAAGTTTCTTCAAATAAAAATGCAAATACTCAAGTAGACTCAAAACTACAAACTCCTCAGAACGAATTAAAAAGCACATTAAAATCACTACTTGCTGTAGTTGAGAAGAGTCCATCTTTTCCTGTAAAATCTATGGGCACTGAGATAAAAAACCTTATAAATAACGAAGCACTTAAAAATCCTACAACTCCTCCTTCAACTCAGTCATTGGCACAGTTAAGTAAAGGGATAGATACTCTGCTTAGAACTCTGCAAACAAATATAAAAGATGTTGACCTCTCAAGTTTAAAAGATGCTCTAAAYAGCCTTGTWGCAGACAAAACAAAAACTCCACTACCAATAGAAAAAGTACTAAAAGAGTTTCTTGGAGACATAAAACAGCTAGGTGGTGATGGTGCACTAAAGTCTAAAATCACAGACTCAGGAGTATTTTTAGAATCAAAACTTAAAAATGCACAAAACCCGCAAGTAGAGTTAAAAGATACTCTAAAATCACTACAAGTTTTAGTTGAGAAGAGTTCTGTATACCCTGTAAAAGTATTGAGTAAACATATAGAGACTATGCTTAGTAGCGAAACACTTAAAAATGCTTCAAATACATCTCTTACACAAGCTACGGCTGATGATAAAAAAGCTCTGACACAACTTGTAAAAGGTATGGAGAAAATAGTTGAAACACTAAAGGCAAACCTAAAAGAAGGTGATGTTACAACTACTAAGACTTTTAACACCTTACTAGAAAAACTCCAACATCAGATGCAGCCAAAACTCCTCACTGCTGATAACTTTAAACTTCCAGCTATTCAAGATACTATGGGACAACTAGTTCCCATGTTAAATAAAAGTGCACTTGGCGAGACTAAAGGCTTACTAGATGCTTTGGTTAAAATACTACAAATAGCTCCAAACACAACACTAGAACAGTTTGCAAATAAGAAGATGCCACAAGAACTCCAAAATGCGATGCAACCGCTAAAGGCTGCAATGAGTAAAGCTGATCCTCTTTTTTCAAAAGATATTGGACTGCTTTTAAACAAACTAAATTCTATGTCCAGTGCACAAAAGCTATCAACTAAAAACAACATAAAAGAGATACTTGCTAATGATCTTAAATCACTACTCCTACAGACTAGTAGTGAGCTAGCTAAATCTTCGCACCCAAATCAAGCTGAGATACTAAAAAACCTTGATAAGTTATCACTACAGATAGACTACTACCAACTTATGTCGCATCTATCAAACTCTTCATTACTTTACCTTCCCTTTTCATGGAATGCTTTAGAACAGGGAAATATAAACCTAAAAAAAGGTGAAGAAGATAAGTTTTACTGCGATATAGAACTTAAACTAAAAGAGTATGGAGAGTTAAGTCTTAGGTTAGTCTTGTATGAAGAAAATCAACTAAATATTCAGATACACTCTGATAATAAAGAGTTTAAAAATATCATAAAAAAAAACATACCTTCTCTACGTTCAGCACTAATAGAATCTCATATTACACCAAGAGAAATACGCCTGCTAGATGCAACAAAGAAAGTTCCTACCTCTCCTTATGACTCTCCTTCAAAAGAGATATCAGAAGGTATAAATGTAGGGTTTGAGATTAAAGCATGAAAAAAGCCGCCGCACTAAGATATAACAAAGATAAAGAGTCTGCACCTAGAGTTATCGCCAAAGGTAAGGGTAAAAGTGCTGACAATATTATCAAAATAGCCGAACTTCACAACCTACCTATAAAAAAAGATGAAGACCTTATGGAATTACTTTCCAAAGTGGAATTAGACAAGGAAGTTCCAGCTGCATTGTATAAAGCTGTCGCAGAAGTTTTTAGTTTTATCTACAAAACTACAAATAAATCATAATATTTTACACATAATTTACATTTTTCAGGTACAATTCATATATTAAATTATAAGTAGTTATTATGAAAGAAGAAGTTTCTTGCAAAACTCTAGAAGATATTTCACTTGATGAAGTAACAATTACTCCTCAGGAGTATAATAATATTCTAGACATACAACAAATCATACTTGATATGATTGCATCAAGGGATTACTGTGCAGATATTTTAGCTCAACTTTGTACATTGGCGGAGAGCTTACTGCCAAACTCAATAGCTTCTATTATGCTCGTAGATAAGTCAACAGGGCTTATGAGTGTACTATCTGCTCCATCAGTGCCACAAGTTGGTCACGACGCGCTAGCAAACCTTAAACCTGGTCCTAGTGGTGGTTCATGTGGAAATGCCGTTTTTCACAATGAAGCACAATATGTTCGAGACACTTTTACAGACCCTAGATGGAAAGATATTCGTCATATTGCAGTTGATTTTAATCTATGTGCCTGTTGGTCCATGCCAATTCGGGATAAAGAGGACAAAGCCATCGGCTCTTTTGCTCTATCTTCATTTGAACACCGTTTACCTGCTCCGTTTCACAAAAAACTTCTCCAAACAGCATCTTCAATTGTAAGTATAGTTCTTAAAAATAGAGAKAATGAAAAACGTATAAAACTATTCTCTACAGGTGCGCAAAATGCAGCTGAGGGTATGATAATAACCAGTAAAGAAAATAAAATCATAGAAGTGAATCAAGCATTTGAAGAAATATACGGTTATACGGAAAATGAAGTCCTTGGTCACAATCCAAATATTTTAGCTTCTAAAAAACACAATGAAAAATTTTACACTGAGATGTGGAATGGTATAAATAATGAATCTAAATGGGCTGGAGAAATAATAAATAAGCGTGCCGACGGCTCTGAAATAATACAATGGATGAGTGTCAGTGCTCTATATGATGAACATGATAAAGAGTATAACTATCTTGCAGTTTTTAGTGATCTTACAGAACTAAAAAAGAGCCAAAAACAGGTAGAAGATATGGCTTACAAAGACTCACTTACAGGACTTTGTAATAAGACACATCTTGAACAACTTCTAAAAACAGGTGAAGAGAAGACTCTTTTACTGTTAAATGTAAATAACTTCAGTTATATTAACACTGCTTACGGTTTTGAGGTAGGTGATAAACTACTTATAAGCCTTGGGAATACGCTTCAAAATGACTYTAATACAGATAGCACATGTAGAATCAACTCAGATGAGTTTGCTCTTCTTTTTTATGAAGATATTAATATAAAAGATAAAACTACAGATATACGAGACTATTTCTACAACAAAGAGATAGTCATAGATAATATTACTCTAAATATATCATTTACATATGGTGCTGCTTACGGAAAAGATAACCTTCTGAGAAATAGTGCACTGGCTCTTAAGCAAGCCAAAGAGAGTGGCAGAAACAACCTATATATATTTAACCAAGATGCAGATACTATCGGTCACTCACAAAGAGAGTCTTTTATAGCTTTAAACAATATTTTACATAATGCTCTTAGTGAAGGTAGAGTTATCCCTTATTTTCAAGGTATAAGAAACAACACTACTAAAGAGATTACAAAGTATGAAGTTCTTGCAAGAATAGAGAATGATGGAAAAATAATATCCCCGTATGAGTTTTTAGAACCTGCCCGCCTCTCAGGTCTACTACCTGAAATCACTAAAGCTATGATAGATAAAAGCTTTAAGTTTATGGCATCTAACAACTACACTTTTTCTATAAATATTACAGAAGATGATCTAAGTAAAAATTATCTTCTGGAGTATCTTAATGACAAAGAACTAGAGTATGGTATAGAGAGTTCTCGTGTTGTTTTAGAGATTCTTGAGGGCGTTAGTGCTACTGGTAAAAAGAACCATATTAAGCAACTAACACAGCTAAAAAACAGAGGTTACTCTATAGCTATAGATGATTTTGGTTCTGAGTATTCAAACTTTGAGAGGGTACTTGATTTAGATATTGATTTTTTAAAGATAGATGCTAAATATATAAAAAACATACATAAAAATTCAAAAAGCTATGAAGTAACACGTGCTATCGTATTTTTTGCAAAAAATGCAAATATACCTTGTATTGCTGAGTTTGTACATAATAAAGAAGTTCAAAGTATTGTAGAAGATTTAGGGATAGAATATTCTCAAGGTTATCATTTTAGTGAACCCTCAGCGAAGCTTATTGATTAAACTCTTTTAGCTTCTCCTCCATCTCATTTGCTGGCATGGGTTTTGAGTAGTAATACCCTTGTATTTTATAGCATCCATTCTCTAAAACAAAATCTCTTTGTGCTTCAGTCTCTACACCCTCTGCAATAACATCTAATTTCAGACTTTTTGAAATTGCTATAACTGCTTTTACTATAGCATTATCGTCCTCACTTCCTGGTATATCACGGATAAAAGACTGATCTATTTTTAAGATATCTATTGGTAGTCTCTTCAGATATGAAAGTGATGAATAACCGGTACCAAAATCATCAATAGCTATTTTGATTCCCAACTCACTTATCTCTTTGAGTTTTACTGCTGCTTCTTTTGGTCTTTTCATAACATCATTTTCAGTCACCTCAAGCTCCAGCCATTCACTTTTAAAGCTATGCTTACTCATCTTATCTTTTAAAACTAAAATAAAACTATCATGATTTAACTGCTTCATAGCAAGATTTAGAGACAAAATACCAGGATTTAATCCATTAGCTCTCCACTTGCTTACTTGCTCCATTGCCATCTCCATCACCAGAGTATCAATATCTATAATAAGCCCAGTATCCTCAGCCAAAGGTATGAACTTTGCGGGAGAAAGTAAACCCAAGGTAGGATGCTCCCACCTAACTAAAGCCTCCACTCCAACAAGGTTATTATTTCTGGCATCTATCTGTGTCTGATAATAAACTACAAACTCTCTCTTTTTAATAGCTTGTTTTAGACTTGCTACCATAATAACTCTCTCAAACGCTAACTCTGTCATCTCTTTTGAGTAAAACTGAAAGTTATTTCTACCTTCTGCTTTGGCTTTATACATAGCTGTATCTGCATACTTTAGAAGGTTATTTGCATCTGTTGTATCTTGAGGAAATAGACTTATACCGATACTGCTTGAGAGATACAATTTTTGACTATTTATAGAGATAGGTTCTAGTAATACTTTTAGAATTTTTTGAGAAAACACTATTGAGTACTGCACATTTTGAACATTTTCCATGATAATAGTAAACTCATCACCACCAAGACGAGCAAGGGTGTCTTCTAAGCGAATAACTAAGTTTAATCTACTTGCTATAACCTTTAAAACTTCATCACCAATATGATGTCCAAGAGAGTCATTTATCTCTTTAAAGTGGTCAAGGTCAATAAAAAAAAGTGCAATATGTGTGCCATTTCTTTTTGCTTTTTGTATACTTTGCTCAAGCCTGTCATTAAAAAGAGTACGGTTTGGCAAGCCTGTAAGTGCATCATGTGTTGCTTGATACTCTAAAATATCTTTTTGCTTTAATAGTTCATCTTGCATCTGCTCTTGCTTTTTCATATGCTGCGCTACATTTCTCTGCTCTATAATAATCTGTTTAAAATTATTTTCATATCGACGTGCCATAGATAGGTAGTAGTAAATTGCAACAATGATAAGGACAGCACCTACTGTATATACATAAGCATCTTGGAGCAGCATCCAGACTAATGCAGTTGAGAGCATTGCTAATACATAAGAGGCATATATACTAAAAACTTCACCTAAAGTATAGAGACCACCTGCACTAAGTCCAATAAGTATAGTTAATATTAAAAAATGGTACTCACTAAAGAGCCCTTGAAAAAAGAATATCATCAGACCAAAAGCCAAACCACTCAAGAACATACAGCGTCTATACTTTCGCATCCAAGAGTTGATCTCTTCTAAATCTAAAAGATCATCTTTGACTTTAAAATACTTATATCTGAGATAAGATCTTCTTAGTATTAAAAATGAATGTGAGACAATACCGATTACTATAATATTAGTAGGTATTTTATTCCAAAAAAGTAGAGCTGTTAAAAATAGTACTACAATATGACCTATGATGCCATTTCTAGCATTATCATAAATACGATCAACTGCTACTTTAGTCACATATTTTTGCATATTCAAATCCAGACAAATTCTTTTTAATATATTTAAACTTTAGCTCTTATATTATAGTATCTTATCTGAAATTAGACTTATTACTTCAGTTGACCCCAATTATCACCTATATTCATACTTGCTTCTAGTGGTATACTTAACTCATATATACTTTCCATTATCTCTTTAAACCTCTCTCCTAAGGTCTCTGCTTCATTCGCATCTACTTCAAAAATTAGTTCATCATGAATTTGTAAAAGCATTTTTGCATTTAGGTTTTCTTCTTTTATGACTTTTGCTATCTTGTTCATAGATAGTTTTATAAGGTCAGATGCACTTCCCTGAAATACACTATTTACGGACTCTCTGTCATAAGCAGCTCTAAACATAGGTGAAGCAGTCTCATAGTCAAAGTATCTACGTCTCTTTAATAGTGTCTCAATATAACCATTCTCTTTAGAACTGTCTACTATAGAGCGAAAATAAGTCCTAACGGTTGGGAATGACTCARAATATTTCTCGA
>NVRL01000097.1 GCA_002732645.1 Sulfurimonas sp.
TGCCTTTGTACATAACTGCTACATTCTTAGAGCAAACCGTATAGGCGAATATAAAGAGGATGATTTTTCTTGGAAATTTTATGGAGACTCGATTCTTGCATCTGCGAATGGAGAACTTCTAAACCATCTAGGTAATAAAGAAGAACTAATGATAGTAGATATGAGTCACCATGAAGTTCTTCAAGCCAGAAAGGCTTGGGGATTTAGAGAAATACTAAGAAAGGTAGAACATTGAAAAAAATATTTAAAACACTTTTTGCATTACTATTAGTAAGTGCTGCATACTACGCATATCATGTACATTACAACTACCGCTTTGAAGAGATTAGTAAAGATAAAGTCTATAAATCAGCTTTGATAAGTCCGGATAGACTTGAAGAATTTTTAGTAAAAAATAATATTAAAACTGTTATAGACTTGCTTGATCCGGGTGTTCAAGATGCTCTAAACCCTGCAAAACAAAGAGAGATAGATGCCGAAGATGCAGCTATTAAAGAGATAAATAAAAACAACAATCTAAATATTAAACATGTAAATATTCCATCAGGACAGGTACCTACAAAAAAGACACTGACTAAGTTTTTTGAAATTCTTGATGACAAAGACAACTATCCTGTTTTAATCCACTGTTACCACGGAACAGGAAGAGCACAAATATACAGTGCTCTATACAGACTAGAATATGAAAACTGGAAAAATGAAGATGCACGTCAAGAGACCAGATTTATCGTTGAGGGCTATGGCTATAGAAGCAGTTTTTCCAAAGGTAAAGGAAAAGGTGATTTTCTTATAAACTACAAACCAAGAAGCAAAGGCGATTTTAGCACTTTAAACACACTAAAAAAGTAGTGTGTTTAGCCTTTTATCCCATCCTTTCTTGGATTCATCAAAAATGAAAAGAATACTTTTATATAAATCATAAACGGTATAGTCCATATTATTGAAGACCAAAGATATAACTCGTTCATATACTCCTCAAAAAATGGAATCAAACTTCTCATAAGTGTTGCCACTATTATAAGTCCTACCATCAGATGCGTATAGATATTTGATGTAAGATGTCTTCCTGTATGAATCGTGCCTATGATTATCATAACAACCATGTACGCAAGCCCTATTCCACCACTTGTTATGAAGTGTCTAAAATGATTTATAGCATCTATGTCTGGATTTAGTAAGTCCCATCCCATAAGAGCATAACCAAGTGAAAGCATTACAAATATAGATGATAAGTATATAACAAATGGCTGATTAAGTATAAACTCATCTTTTAGAGCATAGTCTGCGGTAATTGCAAGGATAGAAGCTCCCGCAGCCAGACCTAACCAACCTAATGCTGAGTTTTGAGGATATAAAAACTCAACTATAGTAAATAGGACTACTGCWAAGATAGCAAGATTTGTTTTTGGTGGGCGAGAGATATAGATATCATCTATACCTTTATCTTCCATCAGCTCATTTATAGACTCCATATTTGCACGTCTAAGTGCTAAAAGGATTAAAACTACAATAGCACCAAGTGCAACTTTTAAAATGCTCATAGAGTCTGTAGATGCAAGTCCTGCCTGAGATGCAAAGAACCAAGCTTCTATKATAAAAAGAGCTAAGAGTGTATAGCCCAGAGATGCGTGACGTTGAAGCTTATCTAAGACTGCATCTTTAGCAAACCAGATAAGCCATGCAAGCATAGAGAGGTTTAAAAATGCAACCATATAAACACCCACTATATCCATAAACCAAAAACTAACTCTTCCAGCCACCCAAAGAATCATGATGTACTTTAGTCTCTTCCCGACAAAAGGAACCATACCCGGAAAAAGTTCCGGGATACCCGTAGTTAAAAATGCCATAGCTCCCGCAGTTAAGATGCCAAAGAGCATCTCATATACGTGCCAAGTGATAACATCATTCATAAATGGTATATTTATAGTACCACTCCAAACAARTCCCCACATAAGCATAGTAATAATCATATATGGAGCAAGCAGTAAAAAGGCAGGTCTAAATCCATAAGCTAAATATGGAGCTATGTCTTTTTCATCAGGGTAATAAAGATAATGATTTGTAGCATGAAGCTTCTGTTCTTTTTCTAATTCACTCATTATTTTAACTCCAATTCAAACGTATCTATTATCTCTGCATCTTGTAGTATCTTTGCACTCTCACCATAAACATATTTATCATCCCTCTCATCTTGTGAGAGTTCATACGCAAATTTCTTTACTATATGACCGGGATCAGCTTTTAAAAGAAGTATTTCATCACTAAGTCTTATGGCTTCCATCAAATCATGAGTGATGAAAAGTATACTTATTTCTTTTTTAGAAATCATATCTATTAGTATTGCTTGCAACTCTTTYTTAAGTCCTATGTCCAAAGCAGAAAATGGTTCATCAAGAAAGAGTAGAGATGGCTTTACAACTAAAGCTCTTGCAAAACTAACTCTTTGCTTCATACCTCCACTCAAATCTTTTGGAAACTTATCAAAGTCCTKTTCTTCAAGTCCAAACTGTAGAGCTATTTCTTGTGATTTTTCTATAGCCACACTCTTTTTCTCTCCAGATGCTAAAAGTCCAAGAGCTATGTTATCTATAACATTTTTCCAAGGAAGAAGTCTTGCTTCTTGAAAAGCAAAAGAACTGCTTGTAAATGTATTTGTAACACTTCCCTCTTCTACATCTAAAAGTCCAGCACATAGATGCATAAGAGTTGTCTTACCACCACCACTTGGTCCGACAACTGATAGTACTTCACCTTTTTCTAAAGTAAAGTTTATATCTCTTAAAATCTCTGTAAAACCAAAGTGATGATTTAAGCCTTTAACTTCTAACTTCTCCATAACTCAACCTCTCTCTTAATTGGCTCTAAAATAATGTACTCTACAAACATAAGCGAACCTATCATAATAACAACTAAAGCAAGAGCTGTTGGAGTATCTAACTGGCTTCTTGCAACTGCTAGAGTCGCTCCGATGCCATCACTAGTAGCTAAAAGTTCAGCCATGACCACTATCTTCCAAGCCATACCAAGTCCACTAACCCAAGCAGGAAATACATAAGAAAATATATGTGGAAAATAGACATCAAAAAACTTCATATGCCAAGGCAAATTAAAACTATCCGCCATCTCTTTTAAGTCGCCGTCTAGTGTACGAGTACCTTGAAGTGCTCCGACAAATATAATAGGAAAAGATGCAACGATAACAGTAAATATAACTGTCTCATCACCCATACCAAACCAGATCATTGCTAGAACTATCCAAGCGATGGGAGGCATACCTACAAGAATAGTAACTATGGGACGACTCATCATAGATGCGGTTGCAAAGAAACCAGCGATGAGACCAAGAACAGAACCAATAAGTAAAGAGATGCCAAAACCTACAGATGCACGATAGAGTGTTATATTTATCTCAGCGATTATCTCTTCATTTTGAAGCATTAATGCAAGTGTTTGAAAGGTCTCAAGAGGAGAAGGTAGAACTAAATCTCCATAGACTTGATTTCCAACATCCCACAGAGCAACAAAAAGGAGAATAGAGCTTATAGCTCCCCAGCCACTCCAAAGATAAGCTGGAAAGTCCTTTAGTATTTTTAGAGCGAACTTCATCTACTGAGCTTTATAGTAAAAACTATCTTGTGGAAGCTGACCGCCTATACTTTTAGGGTCTTCTTCTTTTAATACATTGAAGAAAAACTCCATTTTCTCTTTTGCATCTGGAGCTGAGATACTTTTCATATTTATATGAGCAATTGAGTCAGCTACACCCTCTTTTGAAAGAAGGTCTATCTTATCTGCAACTAAAATACCTGCTTCTTTTGGATGAGACATATACCACTCTAGTGACTTGTCATACTCTTCCATGAAACGTTTTATGATTTTTTTATTTGTCATACGACCAAGAACTGCCATACCTGCTTGAGGGATGCTGTTGTCAGTGTTAAAGACTCTTGCCCACTCATCTTGCAAATCTACACTTCTATATAAATCTGGTGCGATTATCTTTATAGGAAATGATTTAGTTTTACGAAGTGCCACTGAGATAGCAGGTTCTGCTAAAAGTGAATGGTCTATTCTTCTTAAAATTAGCATCTGCATAGCATCTATAGGGGAACTAACATACACAAGCTCAAAATCTTTTTTAGGATCAAGTCCTTGCTTTTTAAGTAGTTGTTTGAAAACAATGTCCGGCATATCAGCACGAAAAGGTACAGCTATCTTTTTACCTTTAAAGTCTTTTAGAGTCTTTAGGTTGTTGTCTCTACTTATCATACCGAGTATTCCCCAAGTAGATACGTTAAGAAGCTGAATATCAACACCTTTGTTATTTAAAATAGCTGCCGTATTTGTAGGAACCGCTACAAAATCGACATCACCCCTGATTACGATAGCACGTAGTTCATCAGGGTTTTTCCAAAGTCTAAACTCTACTTCTTTTGCAACATCTTTAAGCGCACCTCGCTCTATCATATGCAACACTGGATGCGACACAGATGCAAATGGTCCAGCTATAACAATTTTGTCGACTTTTGCATCTGCATGTAGTGAGGTTATTATCAATAATATTGATGCCAACCCCATATATATAAATTTTTTCATAAAACGTCTCCTATATAAATTAATTATCAAATGATAGCATATTGATATTAATTATCATTGACTTTAATCAATATAAGAGATCTTTTTTTAAAATGAGTAATTTAATTTAGCATATACATAACGCCCTCTAATATAGGTTTTATTACTACCATCACCAAAGTGTTTTACATCATTTAAATTTTCAGCCCCGGCTCTAAGTGTCAAATCTTGCATAAACTCTTTRGAAAACTGCACTCCTAAAGTGGCATAGTTATCTATAGTTTCACCATCAGAAGCTTTTTGATCACCAACATAATTTACACGAAAATCACTGCCAATTTCCCATGGAAGGTCAACTGATAGTTTTAAATTGGCTGTATGAGCTGGTCGATTAGATAACTCTTCTTTTGTATCTTTATTTTCTGTGTCAAGAAATGTATAATTTAGACTAAAATCAATCATATCAAAAATTTCATTCTGAGTAAATTCTAACTCCACACCATCTATTCTAGCTTTTCCTATATTTGAATAAGTATACTCTTTATATGTCATTGGTCCAACAGGAGTATCTCCAGTGTAAAGTGTATCTATAAGATCTGTTAGTTCAGTATGAAAATAAGTTGCTATAAAGGTCATCTGATCTTTTTTATAGTCATAACCTAACTCAAATGTATCAGATTTTTCAGGCTTTAAATCATCATTACCATGAAATCTATGAAAAGTCTTAGGCATTCCATTAAATGGAGCTCCTGATGGATAAAACTCCACAGGAATAGCAACACTATAACTATTTGAATTCTGTGTAACTGTTGGTGCGCTAAATCCATGTCCATATCCAGCTTTAAGCCTACTATTGTCACTTAATTTATATACAAGATTTGCCTTTGGTGATAGTTCTGCTCCAAATCTCTCATGTTTATCATATCTAGCACCAAGAGTAAGAATAGTATTGCTTCCTACCTCTATTTCATCTTGTAGATATACTGAAGTATATTTTATAGAGTCTTCAAAACCTTTTGTTAAATCATCAGCAGAATCATCATATTTTTTTCTATACTTCTCTTCTCTATATTCTCCCCCAAAAACTATAAMATTATTTTCAAATGTAGCTATTTTCAGTTCAGCATTAAACGTGTCATCACGCATTTTATGTGTGTACTCAAACTGATCTGTATGAGAATCAGATATATTGTTGTAATATTTAACATTTAAACTAACATCATCAAAATCTTTTTGATAGCCAACTGAGTAGTGAGCTTTTTTTATATCATATAGTTCATCATATACATTTGTTTTTCTTTTTTCATTTCCTAAAATTGCAAATGCTGTTAGTTTCTGAGTCGAATCAATATCGTACCAAGCNTTTAGCATTAAATTATCTACTCTTTTACCTTCCACTTCTGTAGCTCCATCTACATCTTCAGGTTTAACAGTTTTAGAACTTGCATATCCAATAATAGAGAAATTATCACTGATTTTCCCTCCTCCGGAAACAGAAAAATCTATATTTTCTCCTCCATCTCTTGAAGCATCTCCAGCTTCTAAAGTTATATCYCCTTGAACTGTCTCAACTGGTTTTTTAGTTATTATGTTGATAACCCCACCAATAGCACTTGAGCCATAGATTGCACTCATAGGTCCACGAATAACTTCTATTTTTGAAATAGCATTAATAGGTATCCAGTTATACTGAAAATCACTATGTCCTATCTGTGCATCACTTCCCGAGATTCTCTCTCCATCCACCAAGATAAGGGTATCTTTAGAATCAGTACCACGAATACTTATATTTTGTCTACCATTGATTGAAGAATCATTACTACCAATATGTAAACCGACAACACCTTCTAAAACTTCTTTTATTGAAGAAGCCCCTGTTTTTTTAATATCTTCTGCTGTAATAACAGAAAAACTTCCTGCTGTATCTAAAGCTGATTTTTGTGTTTTTGCCGTTATAATAACGTCTTTTAAATTATCCGCTGCATGTACAGAGTTTATTAACATACTACTAACCAATAAACTCAAATATATTTTCTTTTTCATTATATTCCTTCTTTCTATGATAACAATAAGCATTATCATTTAATAAATATAAAAAAGTTCTACCTTTTTTATAAAACTTTGTACCCTAGAATACCTCTCCTTATAAAATTTAATTTTTTAACTACTACTCTTCTTTCGTAATTAGTGCTAGTTTATTTAAAGAGTGCTTTTTTAACAGATCTAACATACGCACTAAACGTGAATATGGAACATCTTTATCTATATAAAACATTATTATCTTTCCATCTTTAGCTAAAGGAAGTATCTTAGAAATAACCTCTTCATACCTTACTTTTTTCCCATTAACTGCAAGTGAGTCTTTTGAGAGTTCTATACTAAGAGTTTTTTCCTCTTTTACCTCTTTACTGGCTCCAGCTTTTGGAAGCTCTAACATAAGAGCAAGCTCCTCTTTTTTAAAAACAGAACTTACAAGAAAAAATATCAACAGAATAAATATAATATCAACTACAGGGGTCATATCTAACCCCAATGGCTCACGACGTTTCATAAATTCCTGCTATTTTTTGTGTTAGTAACTGCTCAGTTTTATCTAGTTCACCGATGAAGTAGTTGTAAAATACATATGCTGGAATAGCTACAACTAAGCCACCTACTGTTGTGATTAGTGCAGTTGAAATACCCTTTGCAAACTGTGTTGGATCACCTAAACCATGTACCATAATCCCCTCAAATGCCATAAATATTCCAAGAACTGTACCAAGAAGCCCTAAAAGCGGAGATATCGTAGATACAATTTTAAGAGTCGTTAATCCTCTCTCAAGTGGTGAAACTAAGGCAGCGGCTCTTAACTCTGCTCTATCTGATGGTAAATTTACATTTCTGGTACGAAATTTAAAAAGTGTTATAGAAGCTATTTTCCATATTATTATTATAGTTGCTACTATTGCCATAGCAGATAAAATATACATAATAATGCCACCCTTGTCTAAATAATATTGCATTTTCAATCCTTTAGTGCGTAAATTATGGGTACGCTTAGTTCCCATCTATCTAAATTTTGAGGCAGTGGCTTAAAACGGCTTAGTTCTACTAAAAGTGATTTTGCAGCTAAGTTCAACCTCTTATATGGACAGGCAGAACCAATCTTTACCGACTCAATATCTCCATATTTTGTAATAATAAAAGAGATTTTAACAACCCCTTCTTGGTTCATTCTTCTTGCATGTCTTGGATATTTCAGATGTTGTTTTATCCAAATTGCTAGCTCTGAAAGATAGATATTTTTTTGTTTTTCCAGAAGATTTTTTTTAGCTAACTGTATTTTTCTAAACTCTTCTTCTCTAGCCAACTCTTCTTTTTGAAGTTGTTCTAGCCTCTCTTGTTCTAACTTTCGTTCTTCAAGCTCCTTTTCAAATAACTTTTGTTTTTGTGCTAGTTTTTCTTTTATTAATGCATCTTCATCTATAACCTGAGGTTTCTTAACTACCTTTTTTACTGCTTTTTCTTTTAGCTCTTTCTTTATTTCTGATTCGAAATTAGGTTGTAAAATTCTTTTATAAGATTCAGTAACTGCTCTATCCACAAGAGTGTTTGAAGCATAATTTCTACTTATCTTATGATGAATGTTTTGAATTGCTCTCTCCTCATCTACATTAACACTAAAACTCAAAATGCCTTCTTTTTCTGCTCTAAATAATGCCAATACTCTATGTGAAGCCATTCGCTGTACTTTCTCCGAAAACTCAAAATAATCTTTGTATTTCTCGCCCTCTTCTTTCTTTCCTCTTTTCACTTTAGAGCTTGCTACAGCGAATCGTTGAAACTGTCCTCTCAACTGATCTCTCACCCATTTATCTTCGGAAATCCATTCTGATAAAATATTTACAGCGCCATCTATCGCTTGTTTATCGTCTTCAATTTCTCCTTTTACAAAAGAGAGTGCTTTATCTTTAATATCATTTGAACTTTGATTTTTTGAATGAAAATTGCCAACGGTTTTAATCCTTGTTCTATCGCTTTCTCTCCTTTTTTTTTA
>NVRL01000098.1 GCA_002732645.1 Sulfurimonas sp.
TGGCTCCGGATGCTGGATTCGAACCAGCGACCAAGTGATTAACAGTCACCTACTCTACCGCTGAGCTAATCCGGAACATGATAGTAAGATTCAATAAGTAATGGCTCCGGATGCTGGATTCGAACCAGCGACCAAGTGATTAACAGTCACCTACTCTACCGCTGAGCTAATCCGGATTATTTATTGAGCCGAAATTATACTTTAGAGGAGAGTAAAAGTCAAGCTATTTTAGACTCTTTTTGAGTTTTCTTTTAATATTGGCATCTGGTAGCAGGAATTCAAGATTTCCTACTCTTTWMTYWAMTWSWTKMWTTTCTTTTAAGAGGGTTTCAAGTCTTTTTTTACTTATTTCATCAAAGAGTAGATCTATATCATCCATWGTTAATGGTCTTTTGTCTAGAGTGTTTAGTATGTCTTCATTAGAGTACTCAGAGTTGTTTGGTTCCGCATGAACTCTAGATGCTATGTGTATCGGTAAAGAGCTGTCAAACATCAAAGAAGCCTCATGAAGCTCTTTATAACTTATTCCCATCACAGGGTATGCTGGTGGTCTGTCTATAGTCCCTAGGTCTACTCTAGAAGCATCTATGTCTAAAAGAGCTTCGTTTAGCTTAGCTATCTCTTCTTTAGTATCGTTTAGACCATGAACGAAGAGTATCTCCATAAAGAGCTTACCTTTGTAGACTTTGCTAAATTCCTGAACTCTCTTTACTACTTCATCTACTTTTATATTTGCATGAGGTCTGTCTATTTTTTTAAAGATATCGTCACTTATGGCATCTAGAGATAGTTTGACTTGGTCAAGTTTTAAGAGTGTGTTAAATACTTGCGTATCTACAAGAGTAGCACTGTYTGTCAGTATGAGAGTCTCAGTGTTGTTTTTTATCTTGTCTATCTCATCTATGAGTTGGCTTAGATGCGGATATAGAGTAGGCTCTCCATTTGCAGTTAGTGTTATAACATCTATTTTATTACTTAGGTGTTCTTTTAAGTCGTTGATAATTTGTTCTACAGTTACGGTATTTGTCTGAGCATCTACAGTAGCAGTAGGAGCAAGCTCACAGTAAAGACAGTCGAAGTTACATTGTTTAAGGGCAGGGGAGAGGTCAATACCCAGAGAAGAACCAAATCTTCTTGAGTTTATAGGACCAAATATTGTATTCATATTTAAATATTACTTTTTAGAAACTCTTTGACACTCTTTTACAAAGTGTATAGCGNTTTTCTACAGGTACATCTGGAAGTATTCCGTGACCAAGGTTAAAGATGTGACGTGAAGTTCCCATAGTCTCTTGTATAGACTCAACACATGCTGTTGTCTCTTCTTTAGAGTAAAGACGACAAGGCTCCATATTTCCTTGAAGAACGTACTTGTCACCAAGTTTTTCTTTTGCAAGTGCCATAGGAGTTGACCAGTCAACACCAAATACGTCAAAGTTTCCATAAATGTTATCTAAAAATGCAGGAATACCTTTAGGGAACATAATGATTGGAATATGAGGATATTTGCCTTTTAAATAATCAGCAATTTCTACCATATATTTCCATGAGAACTCATCATATTTTGATGGTTCAATAGCCGCTGCCCATGAGTCAAAAATTTGAACAACATCGATGCCTGCTTCTATTTGTTTTTCCATATAGAGTTTTACAACTTCCGTAACTTTAGCAAGTATTTTGTGTAAAAGTGCAGGGTTTGAGTACATCATCTTTTTACATAAGTTGTAAGTTTTTGTACCTTCACCTTCGATCATGTAAGTAGCTAGTGTCCATGGAGCACCTGTAAAACCTATAAGCGCAATCTCTCCGCCTCTTTTGTCAAGGTCTGCTTTGATAAGTTTGATAGTATCAAAAACATAAGTCAGTTTAGATGCAGCCTCATCGCCACCAATAAGTCTGTCAATGTCAGCTTCTGTTTTGATAGGATCATTGAACTTTGGTCCAAAACCTTTGATGAACTCTAAATCCATTCCCATCTCATCTGGTATAACTAAGATGTCACTGAATAAAATAGCAGCATCAACACCAACGATATCGAGTGGTTGAAGTGTTACTTCACAAGCTTTTTTAGGGTCATGACAAAGGTTTAAAAAGTTTCCGGCTTCTGCTCTTACTTTCATATACTCTGGAAGATAACGACCCGCTTGTCTCATCATCCAAACTGGAGTGTATGGAGTCTCTTTACCGAAACATGCATCTACAAATATTTTACTCATCTAATACCTTCTATACGTTTTATTTTTATTATTAATTATAATTAGTGACTTTTTCCGACTTTTCCTAAAAAGAAAAGTCCAACCGCTACAGCAGTTATAGATAGCGCGAAGTATAGCATATCTAACGCACCATTATATTGTGTATGACCGACTTTTTGAAAAAAACCAACAACAAGTACCATTACTATAACTTTAGAGATTTTGTCTTTTAGCTGATCTAGTGAGTGAATAGCTAAAATCTTATTCTCATTACCGCTCTCATCTTTAGCTACATCTATCTCTGAGATAAATAGCTCATAAAGACCAAAAGAAAAAAGAAGCATAACTACACCGATTAGGTACAGATCAACTGCACCGATTATCCCGCCAACTACATTTTCGTGAAAGTTTTCAGGGTGAGCGTTTGTTATGTAAGTGTTTATAACAAACTTGGCAGTCTCATAAATATCAAATGACGCTACAACAAAAAGTACTACAGCACCTATAAGACCAAATACTACAGCAAGAATAACCATAAATCTAGATGCCCATAAAGAGCCTTCAAACATTTTCTCCATCTCTACTTTTCCCCTTCCATCTCTACCCATTTTTGAGCGATACGTACAGCATTTGTAGCAGCACCAACTCTTAGGTTGTCCGCAACTATGAACATATGAATCATGTTTTTAGCGTAGTTGTCATTTCTGATACGACCAACAAAAGTCTCATTCATATCTACACAAGTTGCAGGCATAGGATAAAGACTATCTGAGGGATCATCAACTATAACAATATTTGGAGCTTTAGCAAGAACTTCTCTAACTTCGTTTGCATCTACTTCACAATCAAAAGTAAGTGTTAGAGACTCAGCATGACCACGAAGAGTAGGAACACGAACACAAGTAGCACTAAGAGGAATGTCTTTATGCATGATCTTAGTAGTTTCGTTTATCATCTTCATCTCTTCTTTTGTGTACCCATTTTCCATGAACACATCTATCTGAGGAATAACATTTAGAGCTATTTGGTGAGGAAAAGCTTTATGCTCTGCATCACTTAGTTTAAATGCAAAGAAGTCTTGCATCTGAGTTACTAACTCTTCCATAGCAATTTTTCCACCACCTGAAGTAGCTTGGTATGTACTTACATCTACTCTTAGCAGATCGTAAGCTTCATCAAGCGGTTTAAGTACTTGAACCATTTGAATAGTTGAACAGTTTGGGTTAGCAATGATACCTGTATCTTGCCACTTAGCAATATCTTCAGCATTAACTTCAGGAACAACTAAAGGAACTCTAGCATCCATTCTAAAGTGAGAAGTATTGTCAATAACAACTGCACCGGCTTTTACAGCATCTGGAGCAAACTCAGCACTAACGCTTCCGCCAGCTGAAAAAAGAGCAATTTCTATCTCTTCTTCTTTAAAAATATCATTTGTAAGCTCTTTAATAATAATATCTTTGCCGTTAAAACTAATTGTGTTTCCTGCACTTCTTGAACTTGCTAGTGGAACCAGTTTGTTTATCGGAAAGTCTATCTCTTGTAAAATTGTTAAAATCTCTTCACCAACGGCACCGTTTGCACCAACTACAGCTACATTATATTTTCTAGACATAATTTCTCCTATTTATTGTATTTTATTTTGTAAAAAAAGTTCATCTGCTGTTATCTCTTGATTTTCACTAAGTATAACGGCTCTCTCAACAACTGATATTAGCTCTCGAATATTACCTGGCCAGCTATATGCTAAGAGTTGCTCCTGTGCATCTGAACTAAATGTTTTAAGATCAAAATTGTACTTCTTACAGTTTATCTCAATCATTGCATCTGCTATTTGCAGTATTTCATCTTTTCTCTCTTTAAGTGGTGGAATTAGTAGAGGAATAGTATTTAAACGATAGTATAAATCTTCTCTAAATTCTCCATTTTTTATCTTTTGGCTTAAGTTTGCATTTGTTGCAGATACGACACGTATATCTATCTTTATGCTTTTAGATGAGCCAAGACGTCTTACTTCTTTCTCTTGCAATGCTCGAAGAAGTTTCGCCTGAACGCCATAAGGCATCTCCCCAATCTCATCAAGAAAAAGTGTTCCACCATTCGCCAGCTCAAACTGTCCAGCCTTAGCTTCATGAGCATCTGTAAATGCACCTTTCTCAAAACCAAAGAGTTCACTCTCTATAAGGTTTTCAGGAATAGCCGCCATATTGATAGCAATAAAAGGCTTCTTAGCTCTTGGAGAGTTCTTGTGAATATAAGAAGCAAAAACCTCTTTTCCTACACCGCTATCACCCAGAAGAAGTATGCTCGCATCTGTTTTACATGCTTTGTCCGCTATTTTTATAACAGACTCCAGTACTTTAGAAGTTCCTAAAAATCCACTTGCGTTTGTTCTTGCTTTAGTCTTTGGAGCAGACTTCTTAACTTTTTGAATCTGATCTTCTCTTTTTATCGCAGCAATTAGAGTGTCTACATCAAAAGGCTTAAGTAAAAAGTCTTTCACACCAAGCTGAATAGATTCTATTGCACGAGTAAGAGTTGCATTACCGGTCATAATGATAACTTCATACTTACCATTTAACTCTTTTACAAACTCTATACCGTCCATTTTTGGCATATTTATATCTGTAATAATAAGGTCAAAAGTGCTGTCTAACTTTTTAAGAGCATCTACAGCATTTTTGAATGTGATGATTTCAAACTCTTTATAATCACTCATAGCGATTTCAAGAGATTTTCTCATATTGATATCGTCTTCAACTATTGCAATTTTCAATAAATATCCTATTTAAGCCCTATTTTAAAGGTGTGATTTTAGCAAAATTTTCATTAAAATCGACTTTGAAACATGTAGTTTTAAGTGTGAGGATTGTCGTGGACTTGTTTTGATAATTTGTCGTACTCTCTTGATGCTCTACATGAAGCCCAAGTTTGTGTATGTAGTCTATGAACTCTTGTGCATTTTTTTTGATTGTAAGCTTCAGATTTTCATCACCAAAACTTGTAAGTATAAGTGCAAATTGTGGTTTTCCAGTGCATTTTTTCATAGAGTCTGAGATGTGAAGTGTTTCATTGTAGAGTGTGGCATCTTTTACCATGTAGCGATAAGAGATAAGAAACTCTTTAGCATCCAAAGATGCGAAAGAGCTAAGTAATATTATTGAGCAAATTGCGCGTGTGATAGAACGATTTCCATCTCTACTTCGCATAGACCCTCTTTAAAAGTTGTCTCAACAACATTCGCATGTCTAACCATTGCTCTTACTGAAGTACGAATAGTTGATCTTTTAACCATCATATTTTTGATAAGGTCTTGACCATCAATACGTACACCCTTAACTTTTTCAGCTATAAGTCTGTAAGCATCTGCAGTTGCAGCTCTTTTAGCAAGTGCATAAGCTTGAGCAGGAGAAGAAGTGTTCATAGGTGCTACACCTTGACCAGTTACACTGATTAAAACATCAGCGCCATCGCTTAAAGTTTGTTCACCTTCTCTAACCGGTTTCTTTGGTGCTTTCATCTCAGCTATTTCTGCCTCAAGAGAAGCTAGTTTTTCTTCAACTGTAGATACTTTAGTGTCGATTCCAGATACTTGAGTTTCTACTGTAGATACTTTAGTGTCAATACCAGAAACCTGAGTCTCAACAGAAGATACTTTAGTGTCAATACCAGAAACTTGTGTCTCAAGAGAGTCTATTTTGTCATAGTTTCCTATTGTTTGAGGTGTTTGAGCCACTAATGAAGAAGCACCTAAAAGTGCTGCTAAAATTAGAGAATATTTCATGGTGTATCCCTTTATTTGGGCACTTAAAAAATGTGCCTTTGATTTAATGTGACTTGTAAAGCAAATACTATTCCACTTCTAGCGTTGTAGGTGGAGTTTCTTCCTCGTCTTCATCTTCTTTTGGTTGTTTAGGACAACGAGAAACACTTGCAACATCATCACCTTTAACTATATAAACACCAGAAGTGTTTCTGCTTGATTTTGAGATAGTTTGCATATCTACTCTAATCATTTTACCGGCTTTTGTAAGAGCCATCATATCCATGGACTCATCTACCATTAGACAACCAACTACATGTTTACCTGTTTTAGAAGTCATCTTCATAGCTATAACACCAGAGCCGCCACGGTTAGTTAAGCGGTACTCACCGGCATCTGTACGTTTACCGATACCTTTTTCAGCTATCACTAAAATTTCTTGTTCATCATTCGCAATAATGTTAGCGTCGATTACTTCATCATCTTCATGTTTGAACTTGATACCTCTAACACCACGTGTGCTACGACCTTGTTCACGAGTTTTCTCAATATCAAATTTAATACACTGAGCTAACTTAGTCATAATAAATAGGTACTTGATAGATTGGTCAGCAATATGTGCTGTGATCAACGTATCGTTATCATCAAGAACAATAGCTCTAACACCGTTACTTCTAATGTTTGAGAACTCACTTAGGTTAGTACGTTTAACAACACCACGTTGAGTAAAGAATACAAGACCTTTGTCTTCACTAAAATCAGTTGTAGGAATAACAGAACAGATTTTCTCTTCTGCTACAAGGTTGATAAGGTTAACAACAGCCTTACCTTTAGCAATTCTACTTCCTTCAGGTATACGATAAACTTTTAACCAGTGTAGTTGACCTCTGTCAGTTACAAATAGTAGAGTATCGTGAGTGTTACAAGTAAAGAAGTTTTCTATAAAGTCATCTTCGTAAGTAGTAACGGCTGTTTTACCTTTACCACCACGTTTTTGTTTTTCGTAAGAAGCCAATGGAACACGCTTGATATAACCTCTGTGAGTAATAGTAACAACCATTGGCTCATTAGGAATCAGGTCTTCAATGTCGATGTCATCATAATCATCTTCAATATCTGTTCTTCTTTCATTTGAACCATAAGTCTCTAGAACTTCATCAAACTCTTCATTAATGATTCCATGAAGAATTTCTTCACTTTTTAGAATTGATTCTAAGTACTCAATAAGTTCCATTAACTCACGTAATTCATTCTCAATTTTCTCACGCTCTAGGCCTGTAAGTTTACCAAGACGCATATCAACAATGCTTTGTGCTTGTATTTGAGAGAAGTCAAAATTAGAAATAAGGTTATCTCTTGCATCTTCAACATTTGTACTTGCTTTGATTACTTTGATAATCTGATCAATAATATCAAGAGCTTTTTTAAGACCCTCTAAAATATGTGCTCTTGCTTTTGCTTTTTCAAGATCAAAAATAGTACGACGAATGATAATAGTTTTACGGTGATTAATAAAGTGTTTTAATATAGTTATGATGCCAAAGATTCTAGGTTCTTGGTTCAATATAGACAGCATGATAATACCAAATGTAGTCTGCATACTTGTTTGCTTGAAAAGATTGTTAAGAACGATTTCACTCATCGCATCTCTTTTTAGCTCTATTACAACTCTCATACCGTCACGGTCTGACTCATCACGAATTTCAGAAACACCGTCAATCATTTTATCTTTAACAAGATTCGCAATGTTTTCAACAAGACGAGCTTTGTYTACTTGGTATGGAAGTTCATCGATTACGATAACTTCTTTTTTAGTTTTTTGCTCTATATGAGTTTTTGCACGAACTTTGATACGTCCACGACCAGTCTCATAAGCATCAGTGATTCCTTTTTTACCAAAGATGATACCACCAGTTGGAAAGTCAGGTGCTTTGATATATTCCATAATCTCTGCTAAAGACATATCTGGATTTGCTAGAAGTGCTTTAAGTCCAGTTAAGATCTCTCTAGGATTATGAGGAGGAATATTTGTAGCCATACCAACAGCGATTCCTGATGAACCATTTATAAGAAGGTTTGGAACACGAGTAGGCATTACGTCTGGCTCTTTTGTAGTACCATCGTAGTTGTCTGTCATATTTACAGTATTTTTTTCAAGATCTTTTAGAAGTTCTCCAGCATACTTTGTCATACGAGCTTCTGTATATCTCATCGCAGCAGCAGAGTCACCATCAACTGAACCGAAGTTTCCTTGACCGTCAACAAGTTGCATACGCATAGAGAAGTCTTGAGCCATACGAACTAGAGCATCATAAACAGAGTTATCGCCATGTGGGTGGTACTGACCGATTACATCACCGACTATACGAGCAGACTTTTTAAACTTTGCTCCATGAGAAAGGTTTAGTTTGTCCATAGCGTATAGTATTCTTCTGTGAACTGGTTTTAGACCGTCACGAACATCTGGTAAGGCACGACCTACGATTACACTCATTGAGT
>NVRL01000099.1 GCA_002732645.1 Sulfurimonas sp.
GTTAAGTTTATGAAATATTTCTAATTTATGTATATTTTAATTAAAAAAATTGTGGGGAAGAATAAAGATAAATAAGAAAAGTATAGAGTTTAAGAAAGCCTAAGTAACATCAGCCTTCTTACGAAAAGAACAACTAGTGCTACTGCTAAGATTTTAAAATCAAGTTCACTTGCCATATGTATATTAGCAAAGGTATCACTTTGTGTAGCTTCTAAGCCTATAGCTTGCATTGATAAGATTTTTGGGGAGTAAACAGCACTAAACATAAGAGAAGAGAAGATTACAGTAATAGCACTTGCAAAAGCTATGGCATCTCTTTGACCCATTTTATACATAGCCGCTTCATAGACTACTACAGTTGTTGCTACAACGTAAAGCCAATAGCTAAACCTGTGAAAGACTTCACCCATCAGGATTCCAGAGTTATAATGATCTAGAATCATATCTACTAAAATTTTATCAGAGTGAAAAACTACAGGTGCGACAACCATACCTAAAACAATAACAGCACCAAAAGAAGCCGCCAGTATAATCAAATAACTAAAATCTACATAAATTCTTTTACTCACAGCTACTACCATCCTTATATCTTAAGTGTAAACCCGCGATCAAAATCGCTATAGTCTTTGTAAAWCTCCAAACTGTCAAAATTTGTGTTTTTCAAATAATCACGTATCTTACCCTTTTGGTCATAACCCATCTCACAAGTAAAAAAGTTAATCTCTCTTCTTAAGACTTCATCAAGCAGATTTTGTATGATCTCATCGCCGATGCTTCCACCAAAAAGTGCATTTTGAGGCTCATAGGAGAGGTTTGATTCTAAAAGTATTTCATTTGCAATGTAGGGAGGGTTAGATACAAGATAGTCAATATGTTCATCAACAGGTTCTAAAAGTGAACCAAGACGTAGTTCTATTCTGTTTTTCATATCAAACTTTTTTATATTTTCTTTTGCGATTTTCAATGCATCTGGTGAGATATCTACAGCTATAAACTTAGCATTTTTGTAGTGTTGTGCAAGAACGATGGAGATGATGCCACTACCGATTCCAACTTCTACAAAAGTTATTTTGGCATCTGTATCTGGGAAGTTTTTTAAAACATCATCTATAAGAAGTTCCGTTTCAGGACGAGGGATAAGTGCACCGGGAGCTATAAAGAACTCTTGTRAGTAAAAGCTTACACTATTTGTTATGTACTCTAGGGGTTCGTTTTTAGCTCGTCTATCTGCCCACTCATAGAGTCTATCTACATTTGATACTTCAGCATTCTGATTTGTGATAAGCCAAAGCTCATCTCGCAGTAGATGCGCCATTAAAAGAAGTTGCGCTTCTCTAGATGCTCTCTCTATAAGAGGCTGAAGTTTTGAGGTAATATCTGCTAAAACATTTTTTACTAAATCATTAGCTACATCATTATCTATAGGTTCGCTTCGCATTTGCCCTCTAAAGAACTTTTATCAATATCTCCAACATCAACACCAAGCTCTTTTAGTCTTTCTAAAACAGGTGGATGAGTGTAGTGAAAAAAGATATATATAGGATGCGAAAGAGGAAAACTCTTATTTTCAGTTACAAGCTTTTTAAGTGCATTTGCAAGCTCCACAGCTCCACCAACTCCGGCAAGCTCACTTCCCATTTTATCCGCTTCGTACTCATTATGACGACTGACTATTCCCATGATTGGCATCATTATAAAACCTAAAACAGGCATAAATAACATCAGAAGTATCATAAGTAGATATGGTGAAGGAGCTATTCCCATCTCTAAGTAAAGAGACTCAGGAAGGTTTCCAAAGATACCAAACATTGCAAAAAGCATAGCACCGACAAGACCTATATTTTTATATATATCTCCATGTGCAAAGTGCCCTAGTTCATGTCCTAAAACAGCTAAAAGTTCTTTTGTACTAAGCTTCTCTATAAGTGTGTCATAAAGCACAACTCTCTTAGCTTTTCCAAAACCACCAAAGTATGCATTTAATCTTGAATCTCTCTTACTTGCGTCACTTACAAAAACACCTGAACTTACAAAACCTGTCTTGTCCATAAGAGATTTTATCTCACTGTCTAGATTTTCATCTTTAAGCGGAGTAAGCTTGTCAAAGAACATCGCACGAAATGCAGGGTAAAGCATATTTATCAGGATAACGACACCAAAGATAAACACAAAACTCCACAACCACCAAAGATCAAAGTTTGAGATGATTGCGTAAATGCCCCAGACAACTAAAGAGCCAAGAACAAGAGTCAGCACAAAAGAGATAAGAGTATCTTTTATCCACTGAGCCATAGTTGACTTATTAAAACCAAACTTCTCATCAAGCACAAACTTCTCATAGTATGCAAAAGGTAGTGAGATAACTGAGTTAATTACAATAAAGCCCACAACAATAGCAATATTCATTACTGCATCATTTTCAAAAATCACACTGCCGGAGAGATAAGAAATACCAAATCCCATCCAAACTATAAACATAAGATAGTCAATAAATGAGCTTACTATAGACATCTTCTCTTTTGCGACGGCATAGTTACCCGCTTTTAAAAAGTCTGCACTTGATAGCAAGACCGCTTCTTTTCTTTTAGCTATATTTACATAACCGATTTGCATTACACTTGTATAGATAGAGACTAAAACGAATAGTGTATAGATAGTGACAACTGTCATTAACATTTTGTGACCTTAATTTTYTTGWGTAATTGTATCAAAATTATCTCATCGGAACTTTTTTATATGATTTTTCAACAGAAGTCGGTTCTTCATGAGTATAAATACTCGTAGCAATGGCATAAACAACACTCATTATAAGACCTGAAATCACTACAGCAAAAACAACTTTCTTTTTTTCTCCACTTAATGTATTGTAATCATCAATACTCTCTAGAGTCGGTTCGCTCATGTCTTATCCTTTTATTTTATTTTTATTATAATAGCCCGTTATTATAATAGAATATATAGATTATAAAACTAAGGAAAAATTTTAAGTATTATTTATTAATTTAACCAAACCATAAACTCACAACACGAGAGTTTAAATAAGAACTAACTATTGTAAACTTTTTATAGTTTTTAGTTGTCTATGTATCTTTTTTGAATAAATTAGTGAAGCATTACTATATGGGTCGATTTTTAGTGCGGACTGAAAGTTGTTCATAGCTTCATCAAGTTTTCTATCATCGTAATAGCATATCCCTGATTTTATTAAGTTGTCCAACTCTATTTTAGATTCTTGTTTTGCTAACTTTAGTATGTTTGAAGCTTCCATACACTTAGCATCTATAGCTATAACTTTTTGTGCATACTCAATGGACTTTACATACTCTTTTTCTAAGAAAGCTTGTTTAGCGATTTTGATACTCTCTCGTTTATATTTAAGTAGATTATTTTCGGCTATTATATCCATATGTTTTTGCAATACTTCTTCTGCCTTTGCAGCAAGTATATTTTTATAGTCATACGCTAAAAGTTCTTTTAGAGTAAGTTCTATGGACTTTAAACTTTTTATCTTTCCATCACTATTTAGCATCTGCATCTGTAATGAGCTCTTTATGGAATTTACATATATTTTGATATCTCTATTTTCATGTAGCTTATCAAAAAGTTCACTTGAATATTTATAGTTAGGATTATTCATCATAACTATGTTGAGTTCATAAAGTGCTTTTTTATTATTGACCATATACTGCTTTAGCGCTCGTTTATAGTGAACTCTACTTTTATAGTTAATATTTTTCTTGATTTTTTCTATCTTTTGCAGAGGTACACTGTGGTAACCTTCATAAAAGTTTACTAGCTTATATGCAATGAGGGCGTCATTATTGTACCCTCTGCTATAAGCTTTATCAGCTTCTTTGCTATATCTGTTTATATCATTCTGAATAGATCTGTAGATGAGTTTTTTATCATTAGCATCTAACTCTTTGACTTTTTGATTTAGTATGCTGATTTCTTTCTTTTTGTCAGGCTTTGGAGCTTCATATTGTGCGCATCCACTGTAGAGGACAATACTTATAATACTAATGTAAGCAGTAAATATATTCATGAATTTTTAATCTAGATGACATAAGTGTCAATAGGATTGCTTATACCTTTTATCAATATGGGAGTTTGTGCTTTGACATTATAGTTACAATTTGCTGTATCGTAGGTATGCTTATCTATAATAATATTTCCAGCAGCTGCTACCGAACAGAGTTTTGAAGCTACATTTACTGCCAATCCAACTGCTGTAAAGTCCATATGCTCGCTAAAACCAATATTTCCTACAATAACTTCTCCCGCATTTATCCCTATACCAACTTCACAAACAGTTTCGCTATCTTTTAATCTTTTTACATTTTCTTTCACTATGGACTYWTKTWWWWMTWRYGWWYAYTYAMYRGMTYTKWCTKTWRYAKSTKCAMCKRYWRAWGWRKMYWKTWYYWMWTYASMWATAAACTTATCAATATCTCCATTANTTTTTTTTTATAATCTTTGCTTGCAAAGCTAAATAAAAGTTTACAATGCTGATAACTTCCGATGGATTTTTCTCTTCACTCATAGCTGTAAAATCACGAATATCAGAAAATAGAAATGTCAAAGTCCTATACTCTCCACCAAGATTTATATCTTTTGTTGGACGACTCTGAATCATATCCATGGTTGAAGCAGAAACAAATTTTTGCATTTTTTCTTTCTCTTTTAAACTTTTTGCCATAGTATTAAAATGATCAGCTAGATTTTCAATCTCATCATTTGTTTTAATTTTTAGATTGATATTTAAATCTCCATTTGCAATAGATGTAGCAGACTTTGTAATCTCTAAAATAGGACGAGTAAACCTAACTCCGATAAAGTATATAAAAAGTGTCGCAAGAAGAAGTATGACTATCATTATAGTAAGTATATAGTCTATCATTTCTTCTATAATATCATTAATAGCCTGTTTATCATAATACAAAATCGCAACACCTAAAAGAACACTTTTATTTTGATACATGTAAGTTATAGGCTTTGCAAAACGGTACATCTCAAGTGTTCTTTTATTTGTTTTTTTAAGGCTATAGCTATCATGTAAGATTTTTTCATTTGCAGAGTTTTCTAAAGAGTTTACCGTTTTAGTATCTAGCTCTATATCTTTAACATCAGCTCCAAAACCTGAAAGATAATCAAAGCTGACACTATCTTCACTTTTTTGTCTTTGATATATAGATACACCAACCAAGCCATCTATACCTGAGTTTTTAACCTTTTTTATCGCCTCATTTAAACTAAGCCGATTTTCATACGTTCTCTCTAACAAAGCAAATGATGAAAAATCTGAGATTCTTTCTATAGTAGTAGTACTTATCTCAAAAGCTTTTTTCTCTATATTTGACTTCATAATCGGTACAATAAACATAGTCTGCATAGATATAGCAACGAAGATTGAGAGAAAAACAAAGCTGATTAGTTTGAGCTTTAAACCACCTCGACGAAGTAGCATCAAAAGAGTGTTTTTTATAGCCTTACCTCTTATAAATTTAGTATCTCATATTTTATCTAAATTTATTTGAAACTATTTAGTGTTCATTCTCAATATGATATAATTTAACTAAAGAACATACTGTTCTTAATACTCGTCTCTATGCTCCAATAGGTTTGGTAATAAAAAAGAGGAGTTAATTATGAATTTAATTTCTAAAATACTAATATTTGCATTTATAATTTCTTCTACATTTCTAAATGCAAAAAATGTTGAGTTTAAAGTAGAAGTGATTGTTTCAAATCTAAGCATCCCTTGGGGTATGACTTTTTTAGATGATAAGCGGATGCTGCTTACACAAAGAAATGGTTCAATATTCATCTTAAATGTTCAAACAAAAAAACTAACACCCATTTTAAATAGACCAAACATTTACCACTATAAACAAGGTGGGATGTTAGACGTACAGATTTCTCCAAACTATAAAAAAGATGCTTGGATATATTTCACTTATGTTAAAAAGTTAAATGGTCTCGGAGTAACTACACTCTCTCGTGCAAAACTAAAAAACAATAGACTTTATTCCTTGCAAGAGCTGCTTGTTACAAAATCTGCTACAAAAACTGGAGCCCATTTTGGGAGCAGAATAACCTTTGATGAAGATGGGCATCTCTATTTTAGCGTTGGTGACAGAGGAGTACGCAGAAATGGACAAGATTTAAATACACATGCAGGAAGCATACTAAGACTAAACCTTGACGGAACAGTTCCAAAAGACAACCCTTTTGTAAACAGAGATGGACTAGATGAAATATACTCTTATGGACACAGAAATCCGCAAGGTCYTTTTTATGACAAACTATCTAAAAAACTATACTCTATTGAGCATGGTCCAAGAGGTGGCGATGAAATAAACATCATAAAAAAAGGTAAAAACTATGGCTGGGCGACTATATCTTACGGAAAAGAGTATTTTTCATTTGAACCAGTTGGAATAGGCACACATCATAAAGGTATGGAGCAGCCTATAAAAGTCTACACACCATCTATCGCACCCAGTTCACTGATAGTTTACAGCGGAAAACTATTTAAACACTACAAAGGCAATCTTTTTAGCGGAGCATTGGTTTTAAAACATCTAAATAGAATAGTATTAGGTAAAAATTCAAAGGTTTTAAAAGAAGAGAGACTACTAAAAAATTTGGATGAAAGAATAAGAAATGTTATAGAGAGTCCAAATGGCTACTTATATATATCTACAGATAGCGGGAAGATTTTAAGATTAGGATGATAAAAAACTACACCAAAATTAAAGTGGATTTTTATCACCTGACCCCTATGTTTTGACCCCTATGTTTCAGTCTCTATGTACTGTTATGCTGAGTGGCTATCAATGTACAAAGTGTCAGGAGACAAGTCTTGACCATTTGCCCACTGAATAGAGTCAAAGTGAGGTTTTACTGTTTTAAAGTAAGCTTTATCTTGAAGTTGTTTAAAAAAACCTTTATCAATATAAGGTTTCATATCAAATATTTTTATTTCTCCATTTTCAAACGAAAGTAATATTTGATAATTTTCTTGTGCTTTTACATCTACAATATTTGGTGTCATTTGTAACTCCTATTTTAAAGGTTCAATTTTAAATATTTCTTCACCACTGATTGCTAGTTCCCAATCTGCTATTAACTCATCTTGATGAATTTCAATCCAAGCTTCAACAAGTTTTCTTTTACTTGTTTTCATATTGCCTTCAAGTATTTTTCCTTCAGGAATAGTAAAAACTGCTTGTTCACCTTGATATTTAACATGTATGTGTGGAAGCTTATGTTTTTTATTATCAAAGTAGTACATTGAGATAATTATTCCATAAAACATTGATATGATTGCCATTTTAAAACCCTTGATTTATTTAAAGCATTATAGCATTTTTAAATTTTATAGTTTACTTCATTCTACAGACTGTACTAGCATACTTGGATAAAAATTCTCTATTTTCATTTCTTTACCTAGAAACCATTGACATTGAAGTTGGTCTTCATGAGGAAAACCAATGTTTTAACTGTCATTTTTTCACCACCAGACTTTAACTGAACTACATCACCAATTTTTAGGTAAATATGAAAAAATGAGCATAACTTTCGAGGAGAGCAGCAGTTAAAGATGAAGCTCAAAAAATGATTCAAAACCTTCCTGACAATTGTACTTATGAAGATATACAATATCATCTTTATGTCATTGAAAAAATTCAAAAAGGTCTAGATAGAGCTGATGATGGTGAAGTGGCTTTTCATTACCGGACCCCTGTGTTTAAGCCCACTTTAACTCAGGTTTAACATGTTTATGTGCACACTCTGTTAAGTAGGAGTTTATCAGGTTTTGATAAGTAATACCTGTTTCCTTTGCTAAGTCTTTAAAATAATCAATTGTATCAATTTCAATACGAATTGATATTTGTTTTTTAACATGCTTAGCATATGGATTTTTTATAGAGTTACTGAAATCATATTCTTCTCTCATAATAGTTCCTTATAGTTTATTTCTTCCTCGTCACACCTCTCCTGAGGCGTGATGAAATGTGGTTTTTTTATATAACATTCCACCTTGGGAAAGGTGGAACGAGGAAGCAGGTAGGTTCAAACGTAGTATTCTTGGACTTTATTGCTTAACTTAGTGCCATTCTGCACAGTGGTATAATTTATCCATTTTTTCAAAAATAATACTCTTGTATATCTTTAGGAAATTCAAAAGAGTTATTTACTATAAAATTGGCTTTTTTTGAGTTCTCATCAATTATAAAAATCCAATCCATATAAGTTATTTTTTCTATATGCTGTAAATTATTATTTGAATTTTGAGATACAACACCTTTATAGCCTCCTATTGATTCTTCAATAGTCTTTTTG
>NVRL01000100.1:0-3249 GCA_002732645.1 Sulfurimonas sp.
TAGTGGCATGTATTGTTCTCAGTGTGACAATTGTTTTGGTCCCCTTGCTATTTCTAATCGCTGACAAGGAAAAGACTGAAGCTCACTACGAATTTGGTAGAAGTGGTGAAGAACTCTGAAGTGCTAATACTGGCAACACCATCGGCTTTTTTACATCAAACCCTTCAGGCATTGGATAAAAACGCGTTTGAAGGTAAAACAGTGATTTCAGCGATTAAGGGAATTATTCCAGATACGAATGAAATTCCCGCAGATTATTTGATGAACCATTTTAACGTGCCCGAAAATTTGATTGGAATGATCAGCGGGCCCTGTCATGCTGAAGAAGTTGGGATGGAACGTCTTTCCTACTTAACCATTGGTTCTCCAGAAAAAGAGTTGGCACAAGAGGTTGCGGATGCATTAAGCTGTAGGTTCATAAAAACGACAGTTACCGATGATTTGCGTGGTACCGAAGTAGGTGCAATTTTGAAAAATGTTTTTGCACTAGCAGCGGGAATTTGCCACGGACTAGGGTATGGAGATAATTTCCAGGCGGTATTGATGAGTAATTCTATTCAAGAACTCGAACGATTCGTAGATGCCATCAGCCCAGTGCATCGGGATGTTAAAAGTTCTGCCTATTTAGGCGATTTATTAGTAACTGCATACTCTCCACCATCYCCGCTATTAAAATACTGAGCGCCTACACAAAAGAGAGCGTTGCTAGTAACGGATAATTCATAATCTGCCTGTGCTACAAAGGTAGAATATAAATCTGGAGCATAGTAATAAAATGACTGAGCTTTAAGCCCATTTATACCTGTATAATGAAGTGATAACATGCTAATTCCACTCTCTCCAAACTCTCCACTGGCACTCTCTTTTTTGTATGTGTCTGATGTAAATGAGCGAATAGCGCTGATATGGTAGAGTTGAACTTTCATATCTTTTATACTCTCACCAGTATATGCAAAACCTTGGTAACTCCATGGAACTATTCTTGTTGTATCATCATTCATCATAGGAGTTTTAAGCATAAAATTACCGAGTTTCATAACTCTGCTTTTTGTTTTGTATGCAAGAAAAGATTCACTAATAGTTGTTAGAGCATCTCCCTTTTTATCATTATTAAAAAGAGCAGTTCCCATTTTGTTTAGGTTATCTCCAACAGGGTTTGAAGTGTGAAACCTAACAGATGCAAAGAGTGGGTTTTTAGTATCTGTAGTATATTTTAGATATCCACCGAGTGCTGTAGCGTATGCATCTGGGGCTGTTTCTTTACTAATATCATAGTAAAATAGTTTTATTTCGGCATCAATATTACCGTTTGAGAAAGCTTTTTCTATTTTTGAATCTGCCCCAAGAGTAAGAGTTAGAAATATTGAGAGTAAAAAACTCAGTTTAAATTTTGGCATCTATCACCTCTAAAATATATAATCTAAATATAGACGTGTATCAATAAAGTCATCAGTTACATCACTGAACGACGCACCATGTAGAGCTTTGTAAGCAGTAAAGTTATAGTCGGTTTTGTAGTCATTATATGCGACTCTCATCTGTAAACTAAGACCTTTCATCTGAGTAAAGATACCAAAGCCATCATTTTTAGTAAAAGAGTATCTAAGATCAAATGTAGCTTCACTTCTATCTTGAGATGCGTCTTTATCACCTAGAGAGTCTGGCATATCATAGTTGGCATATCTAAATCTGATGACAGTATTATCAACTAGTCCTAAACGACCAAGCTCAAATTGAGCACCGACACCAATGGACTTTGTCCCAGCAGTCTCAGAATCTTGAACTTGAAAAGAGTTAAACATCTGAGGAGTTCCCCATCTAACAAAGATAGTACCGCCATCATAAGAGTTTTCATTATATGCTACATTATTGTAAGCACCAAAAATAGTGATACCATTTTTCCAAGATGCTTGGGCTTTAAGTCCATAAAATGAAGTGTCAATATTTCCGGCTATATGGTCTCCAACATTTTGTTGGTTACCGTATTGAGCGGCTACGGTTATTGTAAGCTCTTTGTTTATCTTAAAATCATAATCGCTGTATAAATAAACAGTATTTACAAAATCATTTACGTAATAGTCCCATGCTTCTACGCTAAACTCTTTTTTACTAAAAACCAGTCCAAGCATTGCCATAGACTTATTAGTTGAGCTATAGCTTCCTGAGGTGTAATCAGCAGCATCGTAGTTACCTCTAATCTTAGATTCACTAACACGAGCTGATCTAACCATATCTTCAAACTTTTCTGAATTTCTGGCTTTTTGAGAGTTTATATATGCAAGGTTGATTTTTAGACCTTTTAACATGGTGTTCTCATACGTTGCACCTTTATGAGTGTACGKAGAAAAACGAATGTTTGATAGTGATATAAATCTATAGTCTGGCATCTCTCTTCTACCGTAGTGTAAGTAGTGCTTTTTAGTTTTGTACTTTAAATATGCTTCACCAAGAACAGTGTAAGAGTTTGCCTCTCCTCCATCTTCATTTAAGCCTCCAAGACCTATTCTGTCATCAGGATTATTAAAGATTTTCTGTGCAGTATAAAATGTAGCACCAAGAGAGAAATTATGAAACTTTGCAGTCTCATAACCTAAGTAACCACCAAGAGCAGAGTACTGCTGAATGCTGTTTGATTTAGGACTCATACCACTCTGCGTAGAGTGATAGCTTGTATCCCTATGTTGAGCGCTATATCTGATTAGCCCTTTTAGTTTACCGTTTTTAGAATCTCTTTTCTTTAACGGTTTTATTGCTAGTGAATCTCCCGCAAGACGGGGTGCTTTGTACTCTGTAGAATCGCTGTTTAAAGCTTTTTCCTCAACTGCTAGTGCATTTATAGATAACAAATATGATAGTAAGACTATTCTTTTTAGCATAGTTAACTTATTATCTTTTAGTTTTTAAAATAGGAAATAACTTAGAATATGTTAGACATTTCCATAACCATTCTAATGGACCGAAGCTAAAGTACTTAAGCCAAACGTAACTAAATACAATCTGGATAGCGTAAAGAATTATTGCCAGTATTGTTATCTCTAAAATTCCCATAGTACCAAAGAGTCCACCAAAAAATGGGTAGAAGATTAAAAACCCAAAGATTGTGTGCGTAAGATACGATGTAAATGACATACGACCGACATAAGCAAAAAGATGAAAKAANCNNWKTNAAWAAAANNNNRYWMATCKAANAAYAGSAANTAKMYWTATAWATNANANAKCTAAKAMWMWKWGANYYAGNKAYCGCRAATG
>NVRL01000100.1:3254-8207 GCA_002732645.1 Sulfurimonas sp.
KMWSYTRYRTTTYTMAKRTCANTSRGAAAWCNWRRSKSWYAMTTSCNYSRATCTCATATGAGAAATATGTTAAAACAACACCAAGTATAAAAAACACARCAAATAGCTTTATAGAACGAGCATRAGTTGTGAAGTAGTTGATGCTCATAAGATAAAATCCAAGCATAAAAAGAGCTAAAACTTTTGTAAGACGTCCAGATGGAACTAGGTCGATGTATCTGTAGTAAAGATTGTGCCAATTTGCTTGCAGTACTTCTACAAAAGTTCCATTTTGAAAGATAGCTGTAAACTCTGCAGGAGAAATGTCTGGATAAGTCTTATATGCACCAGAAGGATAGTTCATAACTTCTGGATAAAACAGTGCAAATATAACATCATATGCTAGCCATATAAAGTAGAAAAATATACTTAGTTTAAATAAAAGGTAGGGCTTTAGATTTCTAAACATAACAAATACAAGACCTACTGCACCGTAGATTAAAAGTATATCACCAGACCAAAAGAACGAGTGTATTGCACCAAACATAATTAAAAAACCAAGTCTTTTTCTATATGTCTTCATAAATGCATCTTGATTATCTCTTTGTCTATCATATTGTAAATAAAAACCTATACCAAATAGCAGAGAAAAAAGAGTATAAAACTTTGTGTCTATAAAGAACATAAAAAGATATTTTAGTGTTGTATTGTAATCATAATAGGATAGGGTTTCTAAGACTTCATAAGGAACAAATTTGTATCCACTCCATGACTGTATATTTGCAATAATTATTCCAAATATAGCAAAGCCACGAATGACATCAAGGATCTCTACTCTATGACTCATTTATTTCCCTATAGCATTGTCTAGTACAGCAATCGCATAGTAGTAGTTATAATAATCAACCACTAGGGACGATTTTGCATCTATGTAGCCTTGTCTTGCTTGTTGTAGCTCTATATAGTCTGAGAGACCATGCTCGTAACGTTTTTGAGCCTGATCAAACTTTTCATCAGAGACTTCTAAAAGGCTTTGAGATAGTTCTACAGAATCTTTCATCTTATAAATATTTATATAAGCTTGGGTAGTCTCTTTTTTTATCGAGAGTTTAGAGTTTTGAAGTTGTGTTTGAGATAWTTCTATCTGGATTCTTTTTTCTTGTGTAGATGCCGAAGTAGCACCTCCATGATAGAGATTCCAATCAAGGTTTAAAGCGGCTTTCCATTGATCTTCAGGTGTAGAGTTTTTAAACTTGTCAGCTTTTTGTTTCGTGTAATTAGCACCAAAGTATAACTGAGGATAGTAGTCAGCTGAAGCTGATTCGCTTGAAGACTCTGCTGATTTAATATTTGAGAGGTATTGCTTTATCTCATATCTATTTTCATATGCAAAGCTTATAGATTGAAGTAGATTTAAATCATAGTCACTTAAAGATGAGTATAGGTCGTCCAAAATCAGCTCTAGTGCATATACTCTATACTCTTTTTTTGCATCCATAAAACCAACAACTTGATCTAGTGAAGCATATGAGAGTTTAAGGTTATATAGACTTTTTCTCAGGTCTAGTTTTGATTTTATGAACTCAACCTTAGCATCTGAGACATCTATTTTTGTTCTTATTCCAGCTTCAAAGTACTTTTGTGAGCGGTAGAGTTGCTTTTCATTTAGTTTTACATTTTCTTTATTTACATTTATAAGTGCAATTGCCTGCAACACTTCATAATATGCTTGCTTAACATCTCTTTTTTTGTTTGATATCTTTTGCTCGTTAGAGTTTAAGTAGGAGTCTGAATCGTATTTAAACTTATCGACACTACCACTTGTTTTACCAAAATCATAAATGATTTGCCTAAGAGATAGTTGACCAAGTAAAAGTGAATCACTTACCATATCATCAGGGTTTGTAGGAATATCGCTCATACCTATTTGTCCAGCAGCAAGGCTAAGGTCAACTTGGGGAAGATAACCTGCAAATGCTTCGTCGTAACGACTCTGAGAAGCTTTATATTCTGATGCACTTATTTTCAAATCAGGAGAGTTTTTAAGTGCTTCCAAGATTAGATCATCTACTGTGTATACATCCTCTGCATGTAGACTTAAGACCAATAAAAGTGTTGTTAATATTTTTAACATTATATTGACTCCCTTCTTGTTATTTCATCTTCAACGTTTACAAATTTCTCTCTCATACTTTCTAGTAGTACATAGAGTACCGGAACAAAAAGAGTACTTATAAAAGTAGCAGCGATCATTCCGAACATCAATACAATTCCTATAGATACCTGCGTTATGGCTCCCGCACCTGTTGCAAATGCAAGGGGGATAATACCGAAAAGAAAAGATAAAATTGTCATCATAATTGCACGAAAACGAAGAGTTCCTGCATTTATAGCTGACTCTATTATACTTATGCCACTCTCTCTTTGATCTTTTGCAAATTCAACAATTAAGATAGCATTTTTGGCGGCCAGTGCTACAAGCAAGACCAGCCCGACTTGGGCAAAGGTATTGAGTGGAAGACCAACTGTATGTAACCCTGCAATGGCACCAGCGATAACCATAGGTACAGATAATAATATCATGAGTGGTAATATCCAACTCTCATATTGAGCTGATAAAACTAGAAATACTACAAGAAGCACGAAAATAACTACATATATTTGTGCATTTCCTGCTAAAGTCTCTTGATAACTCATACCAGACCACTCATATCCGTAGCTTGGGGGAAGAACTCTTGACGCTATTTCATCCATTGCAGCCATTGCATCCCCAGAACTATATCCAGCAGCTGCAGCACCGTTTATTTGAATACTTCTGTACATATTAAAGTGAGTAAGATTTTGAGGACCTATTATCTCTTTTACTTTAAGGATAGCATTGAGTGGAATCATTTTATCAAATGCATTTTTAACAAAAAGTTTATCAATGTCCTCTTTAGAGCTTCTATACTCTTTATCTGCTTGAACAAAAACTCTAAATACTTTACCGAATTTTGTGAAGTCATTTATGTATATAGAACCTAAATATGCTTGCATTGTTGTAAAGAGGTCAGCCATATTTATACCAAGAGCGTTTGCTTTTGCTCTATCTATCTCTATATCGTACATAGGATAGTTAGTAGCAAATGTCGTAAATGCATAAGCGATTCTAGGGTCTGCAAATGCACCCTTTATCATCTCACCTGCAAAGTGTTCAAAAGTCTCTAAATCACCTGATAGATAATCTTGAAGTCTAAAGTCAAATCCACCAACATTACCGACACCGGGAATACCAGGCATATTAAATGCTGCTATATTTGCTTCACTAATTGAAGCTGTTTTTTGTTTTATCTGCTCTATGATTCCAAAAACACTAGTTGCTTTAGTCGTTCTCTCACTCCAGTCCTTAAAAGAAATGAACATAGCAAGTGCAGRACCGTCCAAAGAAGATGTAATAATGTTATATCCCTCAATTGATATAATRTTCTCTACGCCTTCAATATCGTAAATAATTTTCTCAACGTCTTTTCTGATTTTGATAGTTTGTGATATTGAAGTACCAGGTTTGAGGTTTACTGTAACCATACAGATTCCCTTGTCTTCTGATGGAACAAAACCAGTCGGAGTTATGGAAAATAGATAGTAAGTCAGGTAGAAAATCCCACCCATTACTATAATCATAAAGTATCTAAGTTTTACCAGTAGGGTTACCAGAGATTTATACTTTGATGTTAAGTAGTCAAATACAATATCAAACTTAGCAAAAAGTATAAATTTATCTTCATCTTTTTTTCTTCTTTTTATAATTATTGCACTGATTGCCGGAGACAGAGTAAGAGCATTAAGAGAAGATACTAAAACAGCAAAAGAGATAGTTAGGGCGAATTGCTGATAGAGAGCACCTGTAATACCGGGAAGCATAGATACTGGAATAAATACGGCAACTAATACAAGCGTAGTAGAGATGATTGGTCCTATGAGTTCTATCATAGATTTTTTTACAACTTGAGGCATCGTTAGTTCAGGTTCTTTGTACATAATAACCTCAACATTTTCAACAACCAAAATAACATCATCAACAACAATACCAATAGCAAGAATAAGTCCGAAAAGTGTAAGGAAGTTAATAGAAAAACCTCCAGCTATTTGCATTGCTGCAAAAGCACCAATAAGTGATACTGGGATTGCAGCAGCAGCAATAATTGTAGGTCTCCAAGAACCTAGAAATACGAATATAATAAGTATTACAAGACCAACAGCCATAAATAAGTTTGTTATAACATTGTCAATTGCTACTTCAACGTATTTGGTTGTATCGTAAGGTACAGTATAAGTAACACCATCTGGAAAACGACTCTTAAGTCTTAATAGTGTTTCCTCTACTTTCTTACGTATATCCAAAGCGTTTGCTTCACCAAGTTGATAAACACCGATAAGTCCTGTTGGTTTTTTAGCACTAATCGCATTCCAGTCATAACTTTCACTTCCTAGCTCTATTCTTGATACATCACTCAGATGTATCAGAGAACCATCTTTTTTATACTTTAAAACAATATTTTCAAATTCATGTACTTCACTTAGACGACCTTTTGTAGTAAGTGTRAACTCCTGCTTTTGGTCATCAAATGTTGGATTACCTCCGATTTTACCAATAGAAGCTTGCTTGTTTTGAGATTGTACAGCTTGAATGACTTCCATAGGAGTCATATTTAGAGCTTTTAGTTTGTCAGGGTTAAGCCAGATGCGAATAGAGTATTTCTTCTCACCCATATTCTCAGCTTTACCAACACCCTTGATTCTTTTGATTTCATCGAGAACATTAATGTTTACAAAGTTACTTAAAAAACTACCGTCATACCTATCATCACCGTTAATAGCGATAATACAAACTAGGCTGAAAACGCCGTGATTTTATCTCTAGTACAAGATCCGAGAACAAGGAATCCTACGACCACGAAAAACAGTAGAAAGTATCTCATATTTTAAAATTTCTAG
>NVRL01000101.1 GCA_002732645.1 Sulfurimonas sp.
TAGAAGCGGTTGCGAGTAAGAGTTGTCCTGCTTCGGAGAGATTGGTATTGGCTAAGGTGTTGGCTTCTTTTATGTGTGTTTCGATTTCATTTTTGGTATAACCATTGCTAGAAAGTTGAAGTAACCAGTTTTCTACAGAAAAATAACGATTTTCCGTTAGTTCTACAGGCGGATACTGGGTACACATATGAATGAACTTTTGATCTATATAAGGGATAGATTCATGTATGTCATTATCAGTGTTTGTTTCTTCTTTCTCATCAACAGCTGTTGATAAGGTGTCTGCTGATGAAAAGAAATCAGATGTGTCACTTTCTGCATTATTTCGCATAAAAGTTTCCTCTGAAGATTCTTTTATGGGTACTTCATTTACATCTTCTTTTTCTTTGGGATGAAGCGTATCAAAAAAATCATCTTTTACTTCCTTGGAGATATTTAACTCTATATTGTCAGGTAATATTTCATCTGCTGATATGTTGAGTAGGGCATCATAGTTTACTGTTTCTGTAGACAGTCTTTTTGGTTTTGTTGCAACATCAAGGAACTCACTGTAGTCAATTTCATTTAATAATTCTTTCTCAGATGCCTGCGTCGTTTCTGTAAAAAGATCAAATTCATCTATAATGGATTGATCTTTTTCCTTTTTTATTTCATCTTGGCTGTTATCTTCTTCTTTTTGGGATGTTCTTTGAAGTATAGTTTCATTAGGCGCTTCGATATATTCAGAAATCAGCCTTTGAGCTTGGGCATAATTTTGTGCATTTAGTATAGAAAGTATCTCTCTGATTTTATCATCATCTTCTGCGTAAAGAATTGAGAACTTACTCTGATTCATATATTTTTCCCTTAAACACTTATACTAAAGCGAGCACCATTGCCTCTGTTTTCAACCCTAATAGTCCCATCCATATTTTTATGGATAATCTGTTTAGCTATATAGAGGCCTAAACCACTAACTTTTTTATCATTTTTCGTACTAAAATATAAGTCAAATATTTTATCTATATTTTCACGCTTGATGCCATTAGCATTATCTGTGATGCAGACATATGATATCTTCTCTTTTTCATCAACTTCTATCTCTATCTTTGGATTTTGAATTTTTTGAGATTCAAAGGCATCTAGAGAGTTTATAATAATTGTAAGTATAACTTGCTGGTAAAGTGTAATATAACCATTTATCTTTGCATCTTTTAAAATACTCACTTTAATATCTATATGTTTTAAAGATGGTGATAATATATTTATACACTTCTCTATTGCAACTTTAGAAGAAAAATCTACCTTTTCTTTCTCCTGAATAAAAAATCTACTAAAATCATCTATGGTATTTGATAAGTATTGCGTAGTTGTTTCTATATCAGCAATAGCTTTTTTCAGTTCTTCTTCTCCAAGCTTATCTTGCTTTTTATCCATATACATATCTAGTGTAACTGCATTTATCTGTGCGAGTGGTTGCCGCCACTGATGTGATATAATATTTAATAGTTCGCCTATAGTTGCCATTTTAGACTGGTGAAAAATAATCTCATCTTTTTCTCTATTCNNTTCGCWKCYKNCATTWRYMTCTTTTTTTTATAGCTATTAAATCTGTTTTGAATATTTTTTGAGAAGAGTATAAAGATAATTACAAATATAGATGTTAATACTACATTGGTAAAAAGAATCNTTTYMASWMGYTNNTCWTTTWACTTYTKTWGYTMYTKCRTWMTCTTTAAAATTTTAGGTTCTATGTCACTTGGATGAAATCCATAGCCTATCGCCCACTGCAAAGTATCAAAGCCTTTGATGTAAGATATTTTTTCACTTTGCGTATGGTGAGTTCCCAACAAACCGATGTAAGAGAGATAATCCTCTTTCTCTTTAGCAACCTTAATTATCTCTTTTGTTATCATAAAACCAGTTTTATCTTTTAGGTTTATCTGATTTTTCTCAATAAGACTTTTTTCTATATTTATTAAAAAATTACCCTCAWAWTCYATMANAAAKNTATAACCATCTTTATCATACTTCATAGACTCTATTTTTTTTAATATATCTTCTTTAGTTATTAGATGCTTAAGATTTTTATACTCATAACTGATTATCGCATGAACTTTTAAAACTTCTTTTTTGATTATCTCTTTTTGTAGATTTGTATACTCATTTTTCAGATATTTTATCTCTTTTTGAAGTTGTTTATTATTGTATTGAATCATTAAAGTTGTCGTAGTTATTGAAAAAAAAACTAGCATCAGCAGTGGAAATATTTTGATAATATTTAATAGTTTTTTTTCATTTTGTCTTTGCATAGTCGCATTATACAAATATATAGATTAAGGAGAAGAAGAGATAGAATTGAGAAATTCTCAAAGGGATTTATCCCTTTAAGAAAAGATATTTATTTGATTTTTTCTAGAATTGAATCAACTGAGAAACCAAACTTCTCAAAAAGTTGATTTGCTGGCGCAGAAGCTCCAAAAGTGTCCATGCTTATAACTGTATCTGCAAATCTGTACCACTCTAATCCGCGAGCGGCTTCTATTGCAACAGTTTTAGTTCCCTCTTTGATGATAGAAGAGATATAAGATGCATCTTGTTCTATGAAAAGGTCATAACATGGGATAGATGCAACGTTTACAGGAACATCCATAGAGTTAAGACTCTCTTTAACTTTAAGAGCAAGTTCAACTTCAGAACCAGATGCCATAAGRRTMAYNNCTGNCGYTTKCHNTCRGYAKCKRCYANGYAMMYASSYTTAGCAATCTCACCTAAAGCAGGTTTTGGAAGCAGAGATAAATTTTGACGAGAACATACAAATGCTGATGGAGATTTTTTCATCTCAAGAGCTACTTTCCATGCTACAATATTCTCAGCACCATCCGCTGGTCTCCAAACATAGAAGTTTGGAAGTGCACGGAACTGAGAAAGGTGTTCAATAGGTTGGTGAGTCGGACCATCTTCACCTACACCTATACTATCGTGAGTCCAAATGAAGAACTGCTGTATGCCAGTTAAAGCAGCGATTCTTGCAGCTGGTTTTAAGTAATCTGAAAATACAAAAAACGTAGCAGAGAAAGGCATAAGAGGACCGTAAAGTGCCATTGCATTTACTATAGATGCCATTGCGTGTTCACGAATGCCGAAGTAAATATTTCTACCCTTTGGATAAACACCCATATCATTTAGGTTTGTTTTATTTGATGGACTCAAATCTGCTGAACCACCTAAAAAGCTTGGAATCCCTCTAGCAATAGCATTCATGATTTTACCGTTTGTACCACGAGTAGCTTCCGATTTTTCAAATACTGGATAGTTTATACGCGAAAAATCAGGATTTTGTAAAGCTGATAAAGCTTCATTTTGCTCCATAAGAGGAAGTGTCTTTTGAGAGTGAATCCACTCACGCTCAGCCAAATCACCCTCTTCTATTGTACATCTAAAACGAGCAAGAACATCTTCTTCTACAAAGAATTTTTTCTCAGGATTAAAACCTGCATCTTTTTTAGCCTGAGCGATTACTTCATCACCTAAAGGCGCWCCGTGAGCATGATGTGAATTTTCTAGAGGACCTGCACCTTTTGCAATAACAGTATTTGCAATGATAATAGTCGGTTTAGTGTTTGTTTTTGCAGTAGTTAAAACTGAATCAATCTCATCAAAGTTATGACCATCACACTCTAAAACATCCCAACCCTGAGAAATAAATCTTCCACGAATATCTTCTGATATACTAAGATCAGTTGAACCCTCGATTGTGATGCGGTTTGAATCATAAATAAGAATCAAATTATCAAGCTTGTTGTGTCCAGCTATAGAACAGGCTTCATAAGAAAGCCCCTCTTCTAAATCTCCATCACCACAAAGACAGTAAACATTATGGTTTATTAATGCGGCAGTTTCAGAGTTAACTTGGCTACCAACAAATTTTGAGGCCATAGAAAAACCAACTGCATTAGCAATACCCTGACCAAGAGGACCTGTAGTAATCTCTATACCCTCAGTGTGTCCATATTCTGGATGACCTGGCGTTTTAGAATCTAGTTGACGAAAGTTTTTAAGATCTTCGATCTCTAGACCGTACCCCCAAAGGTAGTAAAGTGAGTAGATAAGACCAGTAGCATGTCCACCTGAGAACACAAGTCTATCACGGTTTAACCACTCCGGGTTTTTAGGGTTGTGATTCATGTGCTCACTTAAAACTACAGCAATATCTGCAAGTCCCATAGGTGCACCTGGGTGACCTGAATTTGCCGCTTGAACCATATCTGCTGCTAAAAATCTTATCGAATCTGCCATCTTTTGACGCATTACATTACTCATAATTAAATTACCTTGTTTTAGTTTTTATGTCTGTTTATATATTTTGTTAGTAGTGGAGACAACTCGTCACGCAAGTTATCATCAAAACTGTTCAACTCATTGCTAAGTTCATCTGCTAATGCATTAGCTTCACTCATTGCAACATCAAGTCCTAAAATAGTAACGAAGCTATTTTTATCTTCATCATTATTTGTCAACTTTCCTGCTTCTTCAGAGCTTTGTGTAACATCTAAAATATCATCTTGTATTTGAAAAAGAACTCCAAGTTTGATTCCAAAGTCATAAAGTTTTTCACCTAATTCTTCACGTCCAACTATAATAGCTCCCATTTTAAGTGAGGCAGCTATAAGTTTTGCTGTTTTATTTGTGTGTAAAATTTTAATATCTGCAACATTTAGTGGTTTGTTTTCAAAATAACAGTCAATCGCTTGACCTAAGACCATTCCGTTTAATCCACCGTTTTTTGCTAACTCCCCTATTAGTTTTACTCTTGTGTAATCTGAAAAAGGTGCTTCTGACAAAACTTCAAATGAGTAAGTATTAAGAGCGTCTCCAACAAGAATTGCTGTTACTTCATCATAAAGTACATGCAATGTAGGTTCTCCACGACGTAGAGGAGAGTCATCCATTGCAGGTAAATCATCATGAATCAGTGAATATGTGTGTAATAGTTCAACTGCGTAAGCCGCATGTCTAGCAGCATCTAACATAAGAGTATTATATGCACCGACAACACCGAGAAGAAGAGCAGGTCTAAACCTTTTTCCACCAGCTATTAGCATCTGCTGTAGGGCTTTTTCATAAGTAGGGTGAATACTCTTTGATGTCGGTAAATTGTCTAATAAGAAGGCTTCAAAATTTTGCATGTGAAATTATATATTTAGTCTAGTTAAATGACTATTAATTTCTATGTACTTTCACTGTAAATCATAAAATCATTTTTTGAAGACTTTTTTATATTGTACATTGCCTGGTCTGCATAGTTTAATAAACTGTCAATATCAGTTGTTTGATCAGGAAAAATACTAATACCAATACTCGCACCTAGTGAAGAACTTGGCAATCCATCATAATCTCTGTTTATCTCATCAATAATACGTTTTGCAACTTTTTCTACATAAACAAGATCATCTAATGCTCCAATAGCAACAGCAAATTCATCACCACCTATTCTAGCAATAATATCTTCTTGACGAAGTAAAGATTCTATGCGAGATGCAACTATTTGCAAAACTTCATCACCCTTTGCATGTCCATAGTTATCATTAACAGCTTTAAATCCATCCAAGTCTATAAATAAGAGGGATACTAAGTGTTTATGACGAAGAGCGAAAGCTGTCATTCTAAAGAGTTCTTCTCTAAAAAGATATCTATTTGGTATACCTGTTAATTCATCGTGATGAGCTCTATATTTTAGTTTCTCATTTGCTATTTCTAACTCTCTACTTGTTTTTAAAAGTTTCTCGTGTTCTACCTGTAATTTATTACTAGCATTTTTATCTTTCTCATCTATAAAGTATTTTATCAAAAAGTATATACCTGATAATCCAACGGATATATTTAGCAAGAAAAATAACTCAATAGCTATTTGAGGCATAAAGCTAGTATGATTTTCTATAAGTATTTGATCAATGACTACAGAGATAACAACAAGAGACATAAAAGCATGAAACCAAGGCAGAGCTTTTTTAGCGTCACTATATGTAAGTGCGGCAATCGGTGCAAAAAATGCCCATATCATGACAAAACTACCAAGAGCAAAACCACCAAGAGACCACATAAGAAAAAATGGTAAAAGAAGAACAAGTATCATCTGTGTTTTTTGCAAAAAGACTATATCTTTTGTCTTATATAGATGCCAGAGATTAAATAGAGATATAACACTATATGAGAGTGGAATTGCTGCAGAGATATAATGGTCTAAATAGATATATAGAAGTCCCCATATAAAAGCAGCTGGACCTATGATAAAAGGAACAAGAATTAATGAAGCTTTTTTAATACGCTCAGTTTCGCTGTCGGTCGATAAAACCCCTATATTAATACATGCTTCTAAATATCTTCTACCTATACTTAGCACAACTTCCCCCTATTAGCTCACTTCTTACTTTTAACTTTACCTTTAATATTTACAAAAAACTGAAAGTGATCTCTTTCAAAAAGAAGAGAAGCAAAATATTTAAAGTCACTTATATGTTCTCTAATATCGGCTATATCAGTTACTTTTGTACCATTTACCTGCTTAAGTCTATCTCCAATCTTAAGTCCATAGCCTTCAAACTCGTTAGCAATTTTTAAAATTGTTAGATTATTGCTAAAATAAATTCCCTTTTGTTCTAAAAAAGTATCGCTTATATATCCACCACCATATCTCTTTTTAGTCTTTACTTTAAAGTTTAAATATTTTGATCCTCTTTTTACTTTAATACTGTGTTTAGTACCAATATTTGAGAATAGTATCTTTTTCATTAAAACAGCAGAGCTATAAACTTTTTTACCATCTATACTCACAACGACGTCACCCTCTAAAAATGGGTTATCTTTTATAAATGGGTTTATTCTGTTTATAACAACAGCTCTTTTTTTATCTGTGACTCTTATTCCTATATCACCATAACTACTTCTCTTAGACTTTAAAAACCTCTCTATATAGGCTTTCTCAATTATACCGTCAGGTGTTACGATTCCCTCTAGAGCACAACAACTGTTTAAAAGTAGCGATGGAGTCTGAACTTTTTCACTAAAATCAGCAAAACTATTCAGACCTACTTGTCTCTTTTTAATCCTGCCTTCTATAGCTCTACTCTTATTTACAGATGCTACGCCAAGAGAGAGATGATTATTTATTTTAAAGGGGTGCTTGAACTTTTTTCTATCCTCAACAAGATAGAGTTTAAGAAAAGGATCATGTTTAATTATTTTAGCATTTGGAAGATATCTAGAGTATATTARTTTTTTGTTTTTTAAAACTGGAATTTGAAGTGATTGATGCGTTATAGCATTGGAGTCTATAATTTTTTGTTTACAAGATTCATATCCGCCTTTACAAGCGAAAAGATTTAAAAGAAGAAAGTTTAGAGCTAAAAATAGCCTAAACATTTATTTTGATCCGAATGGGTTCATACCGCCCAACATCCCCATAGCACTGTTTTGCTGGTTTTGTTGARCCATTTTATTGGCATCGTTCATAGCACCTATAAGTAATATTTGAAGTGAGTCTTTGTCATTCATAAGAGAGTCATCAATAATCAAATCAATTACCTCACCTTTTCCGTTGACACTAAGCTCAACCACTCCTCCTCCACTTTTAACACTAAAAGTTTTAGATTCTAGTTCAGCTTGAAGTTTAGCAGCATTTTCCTGCATACCCTCAAGCATCTTACTCATATCACCCATATTTCCGAACATGACTAGATACTATCCGCTACGTAATCAATATCATTATTCTCATCTAAGATAACAACTTTTGGCTGATAAGTCTCTAAGTCTTTTTCATCATAAGTTGCATATGCAACTATAATTACTTTATCACCTTTGTGAACTTTTCTTGCAGCTGCACCATTTAAACAGATATCTCTTTTACCGCGTTTACCTAAAATAATATATGTTGAGAATCTTTCACCATTATTGATATTTAAAATTTCAACTTTTTGTCCAACTCGCATCTTAGAAGCTTCTAAAAGCTCCTCATCTATAGTAATTGAACCAACATAGTTCAAATTAGCATCAGTTACTGTAGCGCGATGAATTTTGCTGTACAACA
>NVRL01000102.1 GCA_002732645.1 Sulfurimonas sp.
TGAAAGAAACTCAATTGCATGTCCTCCATTCCATTTGCACTGCCTTTCTTCTTTTTTGATGCACTCTTTTTTGTGCTTGTCTCTATTTTTGGCATCTCTAGAGATATAGATATATAGTTATCTTTTTTTAAAGCATATATATCAATATTTGATTTTGAAAACAGCATCAAAAATATAAGAGAAATAAAGAAAATAAAAAGTGATATTGAAATAAAACCACTTATATATAAATATGAGTTGTTATTAGCCATTGGTTGCTAATGAAACCTCAGAAAAGCCCGCTTGTTTTACTGCAGCTAAAACTGACATTACAACACCATAGTTCAAAGTTTTATCTGCACTTATTAATACAGTAGCTTTTAAATCTAGTTTTTTAGAATAAAGAAAAAAATTATCCATGAATTCATGCAGTTGATAATTGTCTTTATTTATTTTAATATTTTGATCTTTATCTATAGAGATATGAACTGGAGGTATTTTAGATAGTTGTTGACTCATTGTGCCTTGAGGTAGTTTTATCTGTTCTTCATATATAATATTTGGAGCTATTACCATTAAAATTGCAAGTAAAACTAACATTACATCCACAAGTGGTGTAATATTTAGCTCTGGTTTATCCTCAAAATCATACATATGGCTAAACTTTTCTAGCTAATACTGCATCACTTTGCATCTTAAGGAAACCAACAAGTTCGAATGATTTTCTTTTTAACATTTGGTGATATGTATATGCGAAAATTGCTACAAATATACCAGCAGCTGTTGCTACAAGTGCATCTGAAACACCACTAGAAATCACAGACATACTTCCACTGCTTTGACCTATATGAGTAAAAGTATCTAAAATAGATACCACAGTACCAAATAGACCTATAAATGGTGTAGTAGAAGCGAATATAGAGAGTAAAGATAAGCCTTTTGTTGCCTCTTTAGTAGCCGCTAGCATACCTAGATCTAAAATCTCTTTACTAACATTTGTACTTGTTTTTATAAAGTTATTTAAAAAAGAATTATCACTAACAGTTGAAGCACCTAAAAGAAGAGACTCTAAAGAGCTGCTTTCTATTTTAAGCCAACTATTAATAGAAAAATAGCGGTAGAAAAACACCCAGTTCAGCACTATGAAATATACTGACAGTAGAGCCAGTACACCCAAAGTCACTGGGTGACTTTTAAGATAAAAATCTATGAGGTTGTTGATCATCGATTATAGTAATCTTTGAGCTGCTGATTCAATTTTTGCTGAAACAGAAGCAATTGCAGGATTTGCATCCGCAATATCATTAATAAGTTGTTTAGCATCTTCGAGTGCATTTGCAATATCGCTTTCGTTATCTCCACGAATAGCAACAGCACCCTCAACTAAAACAATTACTTTGGCTTCGTCAACTTGAACTACACCCCAGTTTATTAAAATCGACTCAACTGATTTATCTTCTTTTTCGATATCAATTACACCAGCTTCCAACAAAGTTGATAATGAAGCGTGATGTGGCAAAACACCGAATTCGCCCTCTTCACCAGGAAGAGTGACACTAACAACGTCATCATTAAAGATTTCACCGTTAGGAGTTAGGATTTCAAGTTTTAACTTATCCATTACAGTCCTTTAGTATATTATGAGTTATTGCTTTGCAGCTTTTTCTCTTGCCTCATCCATACTACCAACCATGTAGAATGCATTTTCTGGCATATCATCACACTCACCATCAAGAATAGCTTTAAAACCTTTGATAGTATCTTCAAGAGAAACATATTTACCAGGAGAACCTGTAAATACTTCTGCAACGAAGAATGGCTGAGATAAGAATTTCTCAATTTTACGAGCTCTTTCAACAACATTTTTATCATCTTCAGAAAGTTCATCCATACCAAGAATCGCAATGATATCTTGTAGATCTTTATACTTTTGAAGTGTTTGTTGAACACCACGAGCAACACCATAGTGCTCTTCACCAATAATTTGCGGATCAAGTAATCTTGAAGTTGAATCTAGAGGATCAACTGCAGGATAGATACCTTTTTCAGCAATTTTACGGTTAAGTACTGTAGTTGCATCTAAGTGAGCAAAAACAGAAGCTGGAGCCGGGTCAGTCAAGTCATCCGCAGGTACATATACTGCTTGAACAGAAGTAATTGAACCCTTAGTAGTAGATGTAATTCTATCTTGTAAAGCACCCATTTCACGAGCTAGAGTTGGTTGGTAACCAACAGCTGAAGGGATACGACCAAGAAGTGCAGACATCTCTGAACCTGATTGAGCGAAACGGAAGATATTATCGATAAACATCAATACATCTAGACCTTTTTCATCTCTAAAATACTCAGCCATAGTAATACCTGTAAGAGCGATACGATTTCTTGCTCCTGGAGGCTCACTCATCTGACCATAACAAAGTGCAACTTTGTCAAGTACATTAGAATCTTTCATCTCATGGTAAAGGTCATTACCTTCACGAGTTCTCTCACCAACACCAGCAAATACAGATAGACCATCATGACCCATTGCAACATTGTGAATAAGCTCCATAATAATAACTGTTTTACCAACACCAGCACCACCGAACAGTCCAACTTTACCACCCTTAGAATAAGGAGCAAGTAAATCAACAACTTTGATACCTGTTTCAAACATCTCAGTAGTAGTTGACTGATCAACTAATGGTGGAGGTGCACGGTGAATAGACCATGTTGGTGCATCAGTAATAGCTTCACCACCATCGATAGTCTCACCAATTACATTAAAGATACGACCAAGTACTTTATCTCCAACTGGAACTTTAATAGGTGAACCAGTAGCCGTAGCATCCATACCACGAACTAAACCTTCACTCATATCCATTGCAATCGTTCTAACACGACCGTCACCTAAGTGAGCTGCAACTTCTAATACTAAACGGTTAGTATTTCCTTCTAAATTTACTTGAACTTCAATTGCTTCGTTAATCATTGGAAGATAACCATCAAAATCAACGTCAACAACCGGGCCCATAACCTGGCTTATTTTACCAATCATATTTTTCTCCATTATTTCATCGACTCCACACCACTAATAATCTCTATTAGCTCTGTAGTAATAGCTGCTTGTCTAGCTTTGTTAAACTTAATATTTAAACTTTTTACCATATCTTTAGCATTTGTAGTTGCTGTTTCCATTGCTTGCATTCTAGCACTATGCTCAGCCGCAACTGAATCTATAAGTGCATAATACATAGCGTATTCTACATATCTATTTACTAAAGAATCAAGCATATGCTCTTCATCTTGTGCTTCTATTTCAAGCATTGAGTTTTGAACATCGCCACACTCAAATTGCTCTGTATCTACCGGTAAGATTGTACTAACATGTAACTCTTGAGTCATCATGTTTTTAAATCCGTTATAGATAATATGAAGACCATCGATTTTACCATCTTTGTAATCTTCAATAGAAGTCATGATGAATTCATCAGCTCTTTCTTTATCTGGTTTTGAACTTAAATCTATAACTGAGTCAAACATTTCAACTTCGTTATATTTAAAAAATTCAACACCTTTTTTACCGATTCCGCGCAGACGCACTTTTACATTTTTGCTTTTATACTCTTTTATCAGTTTTTTAACAGCTTTAATAGTTTGAATATTAAAACCGCCACATAAACCTTTATCAGCAGTAACAAAAACAATGTCAATCATTTTCGGATTTTCAATGTCGATAAAACAACGATTGTCAATTCCTCCAACTTTATTACATTTTATGCGTCCAGCTATTTCGGCAATAACCTGATTCATTTTTGCAGCATAAAGACGAGAGCGACGTGCTAGCTCTTCTGCTCGACGAAGTTTTGCAGTTGATACAAGCTTCATTGCACGAGTCGTCTTTTGAGTGTTAGAAACACTCTTTATCTGTCTTTGAATATCTTTCAAGTTTGCCATAAAGTTTTCCTTACGCTACTACGAAAGTAGCTTTGAATTCTTCAAGTGCTTTGATCAATAGTGCTCTAGTATCATCATCTACTTTTGAAGTACTTCTAATATTCTCAAAAATTTGAGGATATGATGCTTCAATAAATGGATACATTTCAGCTTCAAAACGAACTATATTTGACGGATCAAAATCATCTAGGAAACCTTCATTACCAGCAAAAATGATAGCAACTTGTTTCTCAGCAGAAAGTGGAGAGAAAGGTCCTTGCTTAAGAACCTCTACCATTCTTTGTCCACGCTCTAATTGCTTACGAGAAGTCTCATCAAGATCAGATGCGAACTGAGCAAATGCTTGAAGTTCACGATACTGAGCAAGATCAAGTCTTAAAGTACCAGCAACTTGCTTAGTAGCTTTAATCTGAGCAGCACCACCAACACGAGATACTGAAAGACCAACATTAATTGCTGGACGAACACCCGAGTTAAATAGTTCAGTCTCTAGGAAAATCTGACCATCAGTAATTGAAATAACATTAGTTGGAATATATGCCGCAACATCACCAGCTTGAGTTTCAATAATTGGAAGTGCAGTTAAACTACCTGCTCCATCTTCATCACATACTTTCGCAGCTCTTTCAAGAAGACGAGAATGGATATAGAAAACATCACCAGGATAAGCTTCACGACCCGGAGGACGACGAAGAATAAGTGACATTTCACGGTATGCAACTGCATGTTTAGATAAATCGTCATATACGATTAAACCATGTCTAGCGTTATCACGGAAATACTCACCCATAGTAACACCAGTATATGGAGCTAAAAATTGAAGTGCAGCAGCTTCAGCAGCTGTTGCAGATACAATAATAGTATATTCCATTGCACCATGTTCTTCTAAACGACGAACAATTTGAGCAACAGTTGACTCTTTTTGACCTATTGCAACATAGATACAAGAAACGCCATTACCTTTTTGATTGATGATAGCATCAATTGCAATTGTAGTTTTACCAGTTTGTCTGTCACCGATAATAAGCTCTCTTTGACCTCTTCCTATTGGAACAAGTGCATCAATTGCTTTAATACCTGTTGCTAACGGCTCATGAACTGACTTTCTATTCATAATACCAGGTGCTTTTTCCTCAACGAAACGACTCTCAGTTGAATCAATTGGACCTTTACCATCAATTGGCTCACCAAGTGCGTTTACAACACGACCCAGAAGACCATCTCCTACAGGAACTTTAAGAAGTTTACCAAGTCTTTTAACAGACATACCTTCTTTTAGCTCAACACCAGCACCAAGGATAACTACACCTACTGCGCTTTCTTCAAGATTCATTACTAAACCTTGTGTCCCCTCTTCGAACTCTACCATTTCACCAGCCATAACATTGCTTAGTCCGTAAACTTGTGCAACACCATCAGCATAAGAAACAATTTTACCTGTTTCATTAATATCAACACTTAATTCAAAGTTATCGATACGCTCTTTAATTATTGAGCTGATTTCATCAGCTTGAATTTTTGCTACCACTATTTTATCTCCTCTCGTTGAAAGTTAAATTGCTTTTACTATATGTTCTATGATTTGACTGTCGATTCTTGTTTTAGAAAAATTAATTTCTATTCCAAGATCTTCTACATCCACTTTAATGCCATTAAAATCATCTTTAATAAAATTTAATGAGATATTTGAATCAAATTTTTTACTTAAACCACTACTTAAATCTTGTATAATTTTTGCATCTATTGCAGTATCACTGTATACAACACCTGTGTAAGTTTTACTTGTATTAGCCGTATCTTTTCTCATTCCTTCTGCTAAAGCAGGGATAATAGAAGTACGATTTTTCTCTACAAGTAATTTGATTAAAGCATTAATAGTTTCAGACTCAGCAGGTTTCACTGCAGCTAAAAGAATCTCTGATTTTTGTTCTTTACTTACCATAGGGTTATCAATGATTTTTATAAATTTTGCATCATTAAATGACTCAGCTAATGCTGAAAAGACTACAGTCATGTTTTGCATCGCTTGAATATCAGAACTCTGCTTTAGAGCTTTGATATATCTTTTTGCAATTAATTCTTCCATACTATGCCACCTTCTTTAAGATAACACCAGCCATAGCTTCTTTATCGAAACTATCACTGCTTTGACTTAGAACTTCGCTTAATACGTCTTCAACAACAGTACGAACCATTTTTCTTTGTTCAAACTCCATTAAAGTTGCATTTTGCTTAGTAACTGTTTCTAAGTCTGCTTCACATTGAAGCATAATATTGTCATTTAAGATCTTATTCTCTTTTTTAGAAATTACAACTAATTCTTCTGCAAACTTTTCAGCATCAGAAATTTTAGCTAGAGCATCTTTTTTAAGAGTAACAGACTCACTTAACTTATCTTGAACTTTTTGCAACTCATCAGCAATTCCCTGACTTCTTGCAGCAAAAAAGTTTTTAGCAGGCTCAGCAATAAGGTACCAGATAAGACCAAAAAATAGTAAAAAGTTTACTGTTCTTTGAACAATGTCTGTCCCTCCGCTCTCTGCACCACTAGATGCTAATGCATAAGTTGATATCATCATAATTAAAAGTAAAATTCTACTCACACCACATCCTTATATTTGACTAAATTTAGCTTTTACAGCTTCTTTAAACAGTGGAACTTGTGACATGATGTCACCTGTCAACTGTTCTTTAGATTCGGCAAGTGATTGCTCAAATTCTAAATATTGGCTCGCTAATTCAGCACGCTTTGCTTCTAACTTACTATCTGCTAACTCTTTAGCATCTTCTATCACTTTCTCTCTTAGGGCCGCAGCTTCCAGTTTAGCATTTGTAATTATTGATTGAGCTTTTGAATTAAGTTCATTGATTTCATCATCATTATTACCTACTTTTTGTAGGTCCTTTTTAATGTCTTCATCTCTTTTATTCATAAAACTAAATAATGGATTATAAAGCCAACTGTTTAGAACGGCAATTAGTGAAAGAAATACAACAAATGTAGCTAAAAGTAGTATCGGATTTATATCTAACATAGCACCTCCTAAAAGTTGCGTGATTATACTATGACAAAATTGAAAGGATAGTTAAATTATAAAAGAATTTTAAAGAATTTTATAATTTTTATAAAGATTGTGAATTTTACACAGTGTTTTATCACTATTTTGAAATATAGCTCAAGAAGTTACTGATTTGACTCTCRTCATCAAATTCGATAGTCAATTTATTTTTAGAACTTTTGGCTCTAATGCCCAGAAAATCAAATCTTTCTTTGATATTAGTGAAGTCATATTCAACAAAATTATTTTTAACAACTGAAGGAGTTTTTTTATCTTTCATATTTTTTATGATTGATTCAATTTCTCTAACACTAAGTTTTTGACCTATGATTGAATTAACCATAAGTTGCTGTTGTTTTTCATCAAGACCAATTAAAACTTTTGCATGTCCTGCAGTGATTTTCTTCTCAACTAAAGCTTTTTGTGTTTTTGAAGTAAGTTGTAAAAGTCTTATAGTATTTGTAATATGTGTTCTACTCTTATGTATCTTATTTGCAAGTTCTTCTTGAGTAATATCATACATTTTAATAAGTTCACTATATGCATCTGCAAGTTCAACTGCATTTAGTTCATCTCTTTGAATATTTTCAATTAGAGCAAATTGTCTCATTTTTTGTTCATCAGAATTAAGAAGTATTGCTCTGATTGTTTTTAGTTTTACTAATTTTGAGGCACGAAGTCTTCTCTCTCCAGCTATAAGTATATACCCATCTATATCTTCAGTAACTACAATCTTTTCTGCAATCAATTGCTTAGTAATATGTGTTGTTAATGTCTTTTCAAAACATTGTTTACGCTGCTCCTTGGTGGTGGACGAATCGCAAGTTGCAAAGGTTGGATACTCATCTACTTCATTCCAATTAAAGGTTT
>NVRL01000103.1 GCA_002732645.1 Sulfurimonas sp.
TTCAAAATAGTCTTGAAGTTCTAGTAAATCTTTGTGAGAGTTTTCTCTGTCGAAGTAAAAAATCACACTTCCTTCTTTTTCAACGCTTGCTTCGATTTTTTCTAAATCAGCTTTTTTTGGTTTAGTATCAATATCTGTTCTAGCAAATTTTAAATCCATAATTTATCCTTAATTCTATTGTATATAAAAGTCTTGCATTATATACAAAATCTACTAAAAGTCATATTAAAGCTATTTTCGCTATAATTCTATTACTTCATAAGAAATCCCCAAATTATTGCTACTGTTTTTTATGAGATTACCTTAAATAGGACATTTAACTATGGAAAAAATTTTAGATATTGTCGATGCTATCGCACATGAAAAAGGGCTTCAACCCGAAAAAGTAATAGAGGCTTTAAAAACTGCTTTTGTACAAACTGCAAAAAGAGTTATTGATAGAAATTTTGCTTTTGAAGCAAATATTGATGAAACTACAAAAAGCATTGAAATCGTTCAAACTATTACAGTAGTACTAGATGAAGATGAAAGACTTTTAGATGAAGAAGTTGCTCCTGCCTACATATCCATTACAGATGCCAGAGAGTATGATGACCAAGTAGAACTTGATGATCAACTACAGATTCCACATGACTTAGAAGAGTATGGAAGAACTGGTGCTTCTCAGCTTCATAGAGAAATAGAGTACCATATTCAAAGACTAGTTGAAGATGAACTTTATAACAAATACAAATCAAAAATCGGAACACTTGTAACAGGTCGAGTAACTAGTGTTGATTCTCATAATGCCACATATATAGAAGTGGACGAAGTTCGTGCCGTTTTACCTATGAAAAGCCGTATTAAGGGTGAGATATTTGAAAAAGGCGATCACTTAAAAGCTGTAGTTCGTCGTGTTAATATGGACAAAGAAAACGGTATCCAAATCGAGCTTTCTCGTACAAGTCCTAAATTTTTAGAAGAATTGCTAGCTCTTGAAGTTCCTGAAATTTCAGATGGTACAGTTATTGTAGAAAGAAGTGCTCGTATTCCTGGAGAGAGAGCAAAAATTGCACTTCTTAGTACTCACCCTCAAGTAGACGCGGTTGGTGCTACAGTAGGGGTTAAGGGTGTTCGCATTAATGCTGTTAGCCAAGAGCTTATTGGTGAAAATATTGACTGTGTAGAGTACACAGCTATTCCGGAGCTTTTCATATCTCGTGTTATGTCTCCAGCTATCATATCTCATGTTGAAATTGTAAAAAATGAAGATGGAGATGCTGAGAAAGCTATTATCACTCTTCCTGCTGATCAAAAATCAAAAGCTATTGGTAAAAGTSGAATTAATATCCGTCTTGCATCTATGCTTACTGGGTTAAATATAGAGTTAGTTGAAAATGACTCAGTTACTACAGAAGATGGTGAGATTGAAGAAGCTAAAGATGGTGTTGATGCATTAGAGGCTTTATTTAACTAAAGTCCGTAATTTGTAGGAGCACTTATTTTCGAAGAAAATATGATGCCCGTAAAATTACACTGAATGGACTTTAGTTAGTTGCAAAGTTATACTTTGCAACATTCCTATATATCTTAGCCACGCTTCATATATGGGTTTAACTTTAGAAGTATCAAATCCGCAAACATATTTCCTAAAAGTGTAAGAAAAGCTGTTATCATCAATGTACCCATTATTATCGGGTAATCTCTACTTAAAGCACTCATAAAAAACAACTGACCCATTCCTTCTATTCCAAAAATAGACTCTAATATAACACTTCCGCCTATTAGTCCAGGAAGAGATAATCCAAGCAGCGTTATAATAGGAGGGAAAAGATTCGGTAATATGTAGTAACGCAGTAACTTTTTTTTACTAAGTCCCCGAGATAGTGCAAAATAGTAGTAATCACTCTTTAGTATTTCTAAAGTCAATGAACGTATATAGATTATCATACTTCCAAGTCCTACAAATATCATAACTCCAATCGGCAAAATCAGATGCCAAGCCATATCTGTATAGTATGCAAAACCTGTCTTCTCTTCTATAGAATGAAGACCTGCTATTGGGAAAAGTTCTAAATTTAATGATAAAAAAATTATAAAAAGAAGTGCAAGATAAAAAGAGGGCATAGAAAAAGATACAAGAGAGATTTGACGAATAATATAATCTGCCTTTTTTTCATACTCTAACGCAGCTTTGACACCTAAGTAGAGGGAGAGTGCGAATACTGCTATTAGAGCTGTTATATTCATTATTAATGTAATAGGGAGTCGCTTAAGTATCTCAACACTTACATCCTGTCCACTTACGAAGGAGATGCCAAAGTTCAGTGTTAAAATATTTTTTACCCAGTCTGTATATTGACCAAAAAGTGATTTGTCTAAACCATATACAGCTTTTAACTGCTCTATCGCTTCTTTTGTCATGTTTGGATTTAATTCACCGGCTGCAAAAAAACTATTTGGTGCGGCATGAATTGCTAAGAATGAAATTACTGAAATTAGTAATAACATAAATAATAGATAAAAAAGTTTTTTTGATAAAAGTAACATAGGGAAGATTATAGCAARATTTAACTCCCTTARAACAGGAAAAGAGAGTTAAAAATTTAAATTATTTAGATAAGAGTTAGAAACTTGCTGAAATAGTAGCTACTACGTTATCTTGATCTTTTGTAGCTGAGTCTTCAAAGTTCATTCCAGTATATGCAACTGTAAAGTCAAATTTATCCAATGTTTTAGTTATACCGGCAGAGTAATATACACCTGTATTTTCATAATTACCTACAGTACCATCAACACTGATATCCATTGGCAGAGGTATACTAACACTACCTTCATAAGCATTTTCTGGATCTAAATCATTCGTTTCAATACCTAAACTATATTTTGCACTTACTTCAACTACTTCAAAATCATAACTCAACCCTATATATGCTTCACCAAAATTCAAAGCTTTAGAGTCAYTTGGATAAGCATACTGAATATAACCTATATCATAACCAACACCAGCTATCTCATTGGTATAACCAGCATAAGCATCAAATTCCATTGAAGCATCACTTCCTGTATACTTAACATTTGATCCCCATACTCCAACATATAGACCTTTATAATCTAAATCAAAACCACCTTGAATTGCAGGTGAGTCATCACTTTGAGTCATACCTCTCCATACATAGTTACTTGTCATTGCGACATTAGCGCTAACACCTAAATCTGATTTTACTTCTTCTGCATATATTGCAGATGCAACTAGAGCCGCTGCTAAACTAAGTTTGATAAGTTTCATTTGAATTCCTTATTTTGATAAAGAGATTATGACATAGAATATGTCGAAAAAGAGTCTACAAACTGATTAATTATTAATCAGTTTATAAGTTAAGTAGTTATTATCTCATATCCCAAGAAAGAACAGTTTTTCCATCTTCATTTGTTTCAGCAGCAGCCATTCCCATAACATTGTATCCGTTGTCTACATAGTGAATCTCACCTGTAACGCCAGATGCTAAGTCACTTAAAAGGTACATTGCAGAGTTACCAACTTGTGCAGTTGTAACATTTTTCTTTAGAGGTGAATTTGTTTCATTCCAGTTAAGGATTTGTTTAAAATCACCAATACCCGCAGCAGCTAAAGTTCTGATTGGTCCTGCTGAGATAGCATTTACTCTTTGACCTTTTTTACCTAAGTCAACTGCCATGTATCTAACAGTTGATTCCAGTGCAGCTTTTGCAACACCCATTACATTATAGTTAACAATGTATTTTGGTCCACCAAGGTATGAAAGAGTAAGGATTGAAGCGTCATCTGTTAAAACAGACTCTAAACGATTTGTTAAATCAATTAGTGAATAAACTGAAATATCCATAGCAATTTGGAATGCTTGTTTTGTTGTTTTAATAAAAGGCTCACTTAGTGCCTCTTTTGGCGCAAAAGCAACTGAATGAACTAAAAAATCAATTTTTCCAAAGTCTTTTTCTATTAGCTCTGCAATTCCTGCCATGTGTTCTTCATTTGATACGTCCAGTTCATAAACTTTATCACTTCCAAACTCTTTAGCTATTGGTTCAACTCTCTTCTTAAGTGCATCATTTAAATATGTAAATGCCATCTCAGCACCTTGTTCAGCACAAGCTTTTGCGATTCCATAAGCTATTGATTTATTATTTGCAAGACCTACAATTAGACCTTTTTTACCCTTCATTATCATACATTATTTCCTTAATTTTATTTTCTATATTTACTTATTATTTTCTATTTCTTGTGCATATTTACACATTGTACAAAAATGATCTACATATAGTGCAGCACTTCCAACTAAAATACCATCTACACTATTTAGTGATAAAACATCATTAGCATTTGTCACCTTTACGCTACCACCATAAAGAAGTGGTGCAGGTGATTTTTTCTTTAGCTCTYTATGGATTGCTTCTATATTTTCTAAAGTCGGTGTAAGACCTGTACCGATAGCCCAAACCGGCTCATATGCTATGATAAGGTTTTCATAATCAGTATCTATACCTTCATACTGAGCTGAGATATACTTCATCATTGGCTCATTACCTGCTTCTCTGATCTCTAATGGCTCACCAATACAATAAACAATTTTAAATCCTAGCTCTTTATAAAAGTTAAACTTTTTTATAAGTTCCTCTTGCGATTCACCTAGTACATGACGTCTTTCACTGTGACCTATAAGAATAGTTTTTATAGCAAATTCATCTAAATGATCTAGTCCTATCTCTCCTGTAAAAGCCCCATTAACAGTTGCATAAGCATTTTGAGCACCTATAGTAACCTTTCCAGTGTGAGAATTTAGTGAAGATGCCGCTGGAAAAACAAGAACTTCCTGAGAAAGATTATTTTTGTTCAAAAAGTTCTCTAATTCATCTATATATTCAGTAGTCTGTTTACGAGTTAAATTTGCTTTTAAATTTGCAGCAATTATCATTAGCTTAGTCCTCTTTTACTATTAGTGGTGCAACACCTGGAAGTATCTTACCCTCTAAAAGCTCTAAAGAAGCTCCCCCACCAGTAGAGATAAAACTAATCTCATCATCTACACCTACACGTTGAACAAGGTCAGCAGTATCTCCACCACCAACTACAGTAGTAGCATAGCTATCTGCAACAAAATGAGCTATTTTACTAGAACCTCTTGCAAATTTTTCCATCTCATAAACACCCATCGGTCCATTCCAAAGAACTGTCTGAACATCACTTAAACCTTCACGGTAGAGTCTAACTGTTGCAGGTCCGATATCTAGTCCCATCCAATTATCTGGGATTTCTTGTGCTGTAACAATCTTACTAACAGCATCTGCTGCAAATTTTTCTGCTGCTATTACATCTACAGGCAAGTAAAATTTAACACCAAGTTTTTTAGCTTCATCCATAACTTTTTGAGCATCATCAAGTAAAGCATTTTCAACCAAAGAGGCTCCTATGTTATAACCCATCTGCTTTAAAAATGTAAATGCCATACCTCCACCGATAAATATTTTATCAACTTTTGGAAGCAAGTTTGTAAGAGCTTCTAGTTTTCCAGAAACTTTTGAACCACCTACAATTGCAGCAAACGGTCGAACAGGATCGTTAATAAGTTTACCAAAGAACTTAATCTCTTTTTCTAGTAAAAAGCCGGCTGCTTTGTGTTCATTATCAAACAGATGCGTAATACCTTCAATAGAAGAGTGTGCACGATGACTTACACCAAAAGCATCATTTATGTAAATATCTGCCATTGAAGCTAGCTTTTTTGAAAATTCAACATCATTTTGGGTCTCACCAGCTTCAAAACGAAGGTTTTCTAAAAGTAAAACTTCTCCATTTTTAAGCTCTAATACCTTAGTCATTGCATCTTCACCAACAACATCTTTAGCCATGATTACATCTCTTTTTAGTAGATGCTGAATTCTTCTAGCTACTGGAACTAAAGAGTATTTTTCATTTACTTCACCATTTGGACGACCAAAATGAGATGCTAAGATAACTGCACAATTTTGATCTAGACAATAGTTAACAGTTGCAATAGCTGAACGTATTCTTCTATCATCAGAAATATTTCCAAACTCATCCATAGGTACATTAAAGTCACATCTAATGAAAACTTTTTTACCTTCCAAGTCTAGATTTTTTATGTTTAATAGTTCCAAAGTTTTGTCCTATTTACTAATGTGAAGAGCCATATCAATAAGTCTCATTGAATAACCCCACTCGTTGTCATACCAAGCCATGATTTTAACCATATCACCACCAATAACCTGTGTTAAGTCTTCAGCAACAATTGAACTGTACGCGCAACCAACAAAGTCCTGAGATACTCTCATATCTTTATCCATTAGTAAAAGACCTTTAAGTCTATTGTCCGCTGCTTCGTTAAATACAGCAGTAACTTCCTCTCTTGTCGTACCTTTTTTAACTACAACATTTAAATCAACCATAGAAACATCAGGTGTTGGAACACGAACACTTTGACCGTGAAGTCTACCTTTAAGTTGTGGCATGACAAGGCTGATAGCCTTAGCAGCACCTGTAGTTGTAGGAATCATATTGATAGCACCTGCTCTTGCACGGCGTTTATCTTTTGAGTGTTTTACATCTAGAATATTTTGATCATTTGTATATGAGTGAATAGTTGTCATAAGACCTTTCTCAATTCCAAAAGCATCATCTAAAACACGTGCAATAGGACCTAAACAGTTTGTAGTACATGAGGCATTAGAAACAATTTTTTGACCATCATATTTTTCTTCATTGACACCCATTACAAATGTATCTGTCTCACTGTCTTTTGAAGGTGCAGAGAAAAGAACTTTTTCAACACCGTTATCAATATGAACTTGAGCTGACTCTTGAGTTAAAAATACACCAGTACACTCTAAAACTATATCAGCCCCACAATCAGCAAAACCTAGATTTTTAGGATCTCGATCACTGAAAATTCTAATATTTTTTCCATCAATGCTAATATTGTTCTCATCAACTTGAACTATGTCACTTGCAAATGTTCCGTGAACAGAATCATATTTAAGCAGGTAAAGCATCATATCCATACTTGCCATATCATTTATAGCTACAATTTCAACATCATCTCTTGTAGCTGCTATACGAGCTACACAACGACCAATTCTACCAAATCCGTTAATTGCTATCTTAAGTGCCATTATATTTCCTAAAATTATAAAAATTGGATTATTTTATCTAAAACTAGCTATAATTCGCTTTAAATTTGGGAACCCTATGGAAACTATTGCACTATTTGGAGGCTCTTTTGATCCTCCGCACATCGCTCATGAGGCAATTGTCAAGGCTTTACTAAATGTAGAAGAGATTGACAAAGTCATCGTCATGCCGACATTTTTAAATCCTTTTAAGTCACAATCTTTTGCCACATCACGGTTAAGACTTAAGTGGTTAAAAGAGATTTTCAATGATTATAAAAATGTTGAAATATCAGACTTTGAAGTATCACAAGCTAAGAAAGTGCCTACTATAGAGAGTGTAAAGTATCTTTTAAAAAGATATAAAAAGATATATCTGACTATAGGTGCCGATAACCTTGAATCTATTCATAAGTGGTCAAACTACGATGAACTAAAAAAACTGGTAACTTTTGTAGTTGCTTCAAGAAAGTCGGTTAAGATACCAGAGAACTTCATGAAACTAAGTGTAGATGTAGATATCTCTTCAACTACTTTAAGACAGAAGATAGACATAACAAAAC
>NVRL01000104.1 GCA_002732645.1 Sulfurimonas sp.
AAAGAGTAAACTATTTGAGACGAATAGTTTATTTCTTCTTCATATTGTGAAATATCTTAAGGAGTAACAAAGTTGAGTATTTTAGATCAGCGAAAACTTATTGAGTCCATACATCCATTCGAACTCTTAAGTAGAAATACGCTAGATAATCTTATGAAAAAAATAGATATAGCTTACTATCCAAAAGACACACTTCTAATCTCTAAAAACCTTCCTTCAATCGCTTTTTATATTATTATTAAAGGTTCTGTTACAGAATCAATAGATGATGAAATTCATAATGTCTATTCTCATGGAGATACATTTGATGCAGATGCGCTAATCTATGGTAAATGTGAAGGAAAGTTTGTTGTAGATGAAGACCTTATATGTTATGAAATAAAAAAAGATGATTTTTTAGAATTGATGCAAAACAAAAAGGTACAAARCTACTTTTTACAAGATTTTGTGACACGCCATCAGCATCTTAAAAATTATGATGTACAAAGTGATCTATCTGGATTTTTAATAGCTAAAGTTTCAGATATATTTTTACATGAAGCTTGTGTTGTTAAGTATGATGTGAGTATTCACAGTGCTTTAAAAACACAACAAGAATTAAAAGCTAAGGTCATCATAGTTGAAAATGACTCAAACTACAGTATAGTTACTGACACAGATCTTAGAAATCATGTACTTCTTGGTGGAGTAGACATAAAAGAAAATATCAGCAAAATAGCCACTAAAGGACTTATCAGTATAGATATAGAAGATTTTTTATTTAATGCTCTTTTGAAAATGACACATAGTGAGATAAAAAGAGTTGTCGTAATGAAAAATAATGAAATAGTAGGTGTCCTTGAACAATTGGACCTGCTTAGTTATTTCGCTAACCATTCGCATCTAGTTGCTGTACAGATTGATAAAGCTGTAACTATAGATGATCTAAAAATCCTTCAAGATGACCTTAAAAACCTTATAATTACTCTTAGAGCAAAAGGTGTTAAAGTAAGATATATAACTAAACTTGTCTCTACTCTTAACCTTAAAGTTTACAGAAAAGTTTTTGATATGTGTGTAGAGACAGAGTTACAAAAAGATTGTGCTCTAATCGTTATGGGAAGTGAAGGTAGAGATGAACAGACTGTAAAATCTGATCAAGATAATGCACTTATTGTAAGAGATGGGGTAGATATCGAAATTTATACAGAGCCTATGTTGAAACTTAACTCTTATCTGCTAGAATTAGGTTTTCCAAAATGTCTAGGAAATGTCATGGTGAGTAATGAGTTTTGGAGAAGAAATGTATCTGGATATAAAGAGCTAATAAATGATTGGACTCACAGTATGAGTGATTCAGATGTACAAAATTTGAGTATATTTGTAGATGCTAAGTGTGTAGGAGGAGAGGCAGAGCTATTGAACGGACTTATTAGCTACCTCCACCAGCACTTTCATCAAAGGGATGATGTCCTTGCTCATGTAGCAAAGGCTGTACTTAATTTTGATACACCTCTTTCTCTTTTTTCAGGCTTTGTACTGGAGAAAGAACATCAAAATAAATTAGACTTAAAAAAAGGAGGTGCATTTGCACTTGTTCATGGAGTTAGAACTCTGTGTCTGCAATACGAAATTACTCAAACAAATACGATAGAAAGAATCAAAGCACTAAACAACAAAGGTGTCATCGATAAGAATTTTGCTACTGAACTGATTGAGAGTTTTGACACTCTCAGTGCTATTCGTCTAACAGCGATGTTAGAAGCAAAATCTATTGATGAGAGCAACTATATAAATCCTCAAAATCTCCAAAAGATTCAGAGAGACTTACTAAAAGATAGTTTTAAAATCATTAACAAGTTTAAAAAGTTTATGAGTTTTCACTTTCATTTAAATATGGTAGCTTAATGTTGTTTTCTTTTATTCACGATTTAAAAGCAAAAGCAAATCGTGCAAGACTTAAAGATAAAGACTTTGAGTTTTTATTCGAAGAAGATACTAGCGGTGAATATGTTGTTTTTGATACAGAGACAACTGGTTTAAATCCAAAGAAAGATGATATCCTTTCTATTGGTGCCGTTAAGATAAAAGATAATAAAATTCTTACTTCACAAACCTTTGAAGTTTTTATAAAAAATACGGGTGAAATCAGTTCTAAAAGTATAGAGATTCACAGAATCCGTCCRATTGATTTAGAAAATGCAAGACCAACTAATGAAGCCATTAGAGAGTTTTTACATTTTATAGGTTCACGCCCATTAATTGGGTATTACCTAGAGTTCGATGTAAACATGATTAACAAGTATATAAAACCTATGTTGGGTGTTACACTTCCCAACAAAAAGGTAGAAGTTTCAGAAATATACTTTGATAAGACGATTTCTTTGATTCCTCAAGGAAATATTGATTTACGATTCGATACAATCTTAAAAAAGTGTGGTGTGCCTGATATGGGTGCACATAATGCTGTTAATGATGCAATTATGACAGCAATGATATATTTAAAATTAACTAAGGAAAAATAATGTCAGACAAAAAGCCAGTTTTTAAACCAAATAAAGAGTTCGCCAAAAACGCAAACATTAAAAATATGTGTGAGTACCATGATCTTCAAGATAAAGCAATGGAAGATTATGAAGGTTTTTGGGGTGATTTCGCTAAAGAAAAGATTGATTGGATTGAACCATTTGACAAAGTTTTAGATGAAAGTAAAGCTCCATTTGTAAAATGGTTTGATGGTGGTAAATTAAATGTTTCTTCTCAGTGTATAGATCGTCATTTAGATACTCGTAAAAATAAAGCTGCTATCATTTTTGAAGGTGATAGAGGTGATGTTCAGACTATTACTTATTTAGATCTTTATAAACATGTAAACAGATTTGCTAACCTTTTAAAAGAAGATTTTAACGTAAAAAAAGGTGATAGAGTTGTTATCTATATGCCGATGATTCCTGAAGCAGCTTATGCAATGCTAGCATGTGCTAGAATCGGTGCAATCCACTCTATTGTATTTGGTGGATTCTCTTCTGAAGCATTACGTGATAGAATCGAAGATGCTGAAGCTAAAGTAGTTATTACTGCAGATGGTGCTTTTAGAAAAGAAAAGCCATATATGCTTAAACCAGTTGTAGATGCTGCACTTACAGGTAAAACTCCAGTTAAAAAAGTTGTTGTTGTTCAAAGAAATCATGAAGATGTTGAATGGGTGGCAGGGCGTGATTACTCATACAATGAAATGATTGAGCAAAAAAGTTCTATCTGTGAGCCGGAAGTAATGGATGCTGAAGATCCACTTTTCCTACTTTATACATCAGGTTCAACTGGTAAACCAAAAGGTGTTCAACATAACTCTGCTGGTTATATCCTTTGGGCTCAAATGACAATGGAATGGGTATTTGATGTTAAAGAAAACGATACTTACTGGTGTACTGCCGATGTAGGTTGGATTACAGGTCATACTTATATTGTCTACGGTCCACTTGCAATGGGTGCTACTACTGTAATGTTTGAAGGTGTTATTACTTTCCCTGATGCAGGTCGTCCATGGTCAATGGTTGAAAACCATAGAATCAACCAATTCTATACAGCCCCTACTGCTATTAGAGTTTTACATAAAATGGGTGAGAATGAACCGGCTAAGTATGATATGAGTTCACTAAAAGTTCTTGGAACTGTTGGTGAGCCTATTGATCCACCAGCATGGAAATGGTACTACGAAGAAGTAGGTCAAAGTAAGTGTGCAATTGTTGATACATATTGGCAAACTGAGACTGGTGGACATGTTGTTTCTCCACTACCAGGTGCTACACCTATTAAACCTGGATGTGCAACATTTCCACTACCAGGAATAATGGCTGAGATTTTAGACCCTGCTACAGGCGAAAAAGTTGAAGTTGGTGAAAAAGGTTATATGTGTATAACTAAGCCATGGCCTGCACAAATCCGTGGAGTATGGGGTGATGAAGAAAGATATGTTAAATCATACTTTGGTGATGTTAAGAAAGATGGTAAACCTGTTTATTTTACAGGTGACGGTGCTGTTTATGATGAAGAAGGTTATATCACTATTACTGGTCGTACAGATGATGTTATTAACGTTTCTGGTCACAGAATGGGAACAGCAGAAGTTGAAGCTGCAATCAAGAAACATGACAATGTAGCAGAAGTTGCAGTTGTTGGTAAGCCACACCCAATAAAAGGTGAAGGTATCTTCGCATATATCGTACTTAAGTCAGATGACGGTATTGCTGATGAAGTTGAAGAAGTTAAAGCTATTAACAGTATTATCAAAAAAGAGATCGGTAATATCGCTCTTTGTGATGAGATGGTATTTACTCCAGGACTTCCAAAAACACGTTCAGGTAAGATCATGCGTCGTATACTTCGTGCTATTGCTAAAGGCGAAGAAATTACACAAGATATCTCAACTCTTGAAGATCCAAGTATAGTTGAAAAAATAGCAGCTATGGTTAAGTAGGTTTTCCTACTTTTCCGCCCTTATTTCGCCTAATTCCATTCTCCTTTAACTAATATAAGATATATGAATAGTCATTCAATTGTGATTAAGAATAATATAGTTATACTACTTTTTATTATATAACAAAGGTCGTATTATGAAACTATCTATTCAGTTTAGATTACAGGTTCTTATATTTAGTGCAATGTTTTTTATGTCAATAGCTCTTGCTTTACAGTTTGTAAATGAAGTAAATAAGGCTACTGATAAAAATATAGAAAATTACATAAATGATACTTATGATGTAAAAAAGAATGAGTTAAAGATGTTTACATCTATTGTTGCTAAAACACTGAACTCTTTTTATGAAAAAACATCGATCGAAAATGTAAAAAAGGAAGTTTCTAGTGGTTTAACACAGCAGATGGAACTTCTCTTTTTTATAGTAGAGAGTGAGTATGNAAAAWATAGAAATAGACTCTCAAACAATGAACTTAAAAATCATATAAAAAATATTATAAGCACAACAAGATATGCAAATGATGGGTACTTTTGGATAAACGATCTTGATGCTGTAATAATCGACCATCCTATCAAACCGACTTTAAATGGTAAAGATATGTCAAGTCTAGCAGATAAAAATGGAGTAAAACTCTTCAGTGAGTTTGCAAAAGTTGCAAAAGAGAGTGGAAGTGGTTTTGTTAACTATGTATGGACTAAACCAGGCTCAGCGGATGCAGAAGAGAAAATATCTTTTGTCAAACTATTTAAACCTTTTAACTGGGTAATTGGGACAGGTGAATATACATCCGATAGAATTTCTCTAATAAAAAAAGATGCTCTGAAAATATTGTCTCAGATGCGATATGGAGACAATGGATATTTCTGGGTAAATGACTTAAACGCTGTAATAATAGAACACCCTGTAAAACCTGAACTTAATGGTAAAGATCTCTCAAAACTTCAAGATCAAAATGGTGTATATGTATTTTCAGAGTTTGCTAAAATAGCGAGAGAAAAGGGGAGTGGTTATGTTGATTATATTTGGACTAAACCGGGTTCAGATAAAGCAGAAGAAAAAGTCTCTTATGTAGAATTATTTAAGCCTTGGGGATGGGTTGTTGGTACTGGAGCATATAAACAAGATTTAGTTGACAGTATTAAACCAAAAATTGACAAGATAAAAGAGGAAGCTTCAGATAATATTCAAACGATAATATTTAATGTAGTTACAGCAGCAATAATTATTTTGATAATATTTATGGTAAGTGTTTATTYCTTGATTAAAAATGGTATTACACAACATATCGTTAATCTTGAACAGGTTATGAGTAAGATTTCAAAAGATAGAGATTTAACTATCAAGATAGATACAAATACTCCAAAAGAGATATCTCAGATTGGTTTAGCTTTTAACTCCCTCATGGAATCATTAAACTCTCTTATTTATGAAGCAAGAAGTGGGGCGATTGAAAATGCTTCTGTTTCACAAGAACTTTCAACGACATCTAGTATAGTTAGTAAAAATGTACAAACATCAGTAGATATTATCAAAGAGACAACACAAAGTACTTCTGAGATGATAAGTGAGATATTAAGAGCTATTGAAGATTCTAAATCTAGTAAAGCAGAGATACTAGAAGCTAGTAATATGCTAAATGAAGCAAGAGAAGAGATCATAGATCTAACAGATAAAGTACAAAGAAGTGCAGAATCTGAAGTTGAGTTAGCACAGAAAATAGAAGCACTTTCTCAAGATACTGAACAGGTGAAAGATGTCCTTAGTGTTATCTCAGATATAGCTGACCAGACAAACCTTCTTGCACTAAATGCAGCTATAGAAGCAGCACGAGCAGGTGAGCATGGTCGTGGTTTTGCAGTTGTTGCAGATGAAGTTCGTAAACTTGCAGAGAGAACACAAAAATCATTAGCAGAGATAAATGCTACTATTAACCTAATAGTTCAAGCTACTCACTCCGCAAGCGATAGTATGAATATAAACTCTAAACAGATGGAAGAACTAGCTGTTGTTTCTACAAATGTTGAGAAGAAAATCAACACAACAACAGAGATAGTAAATCAAGCTACAGTAGCTAGTGATAAAAGTGTTGAAGATTTTGAAAAAGCCGGAAAACATATGGAACATATCTCTAAGAAAATCGACAATATCAATGATATATCTATTTCAAACGGAGAGAGTGTTCATGAAATTACAGATGCAGTGGCTCATTTAACTAATATGACACATAAATTAACCAATCAATTAGAGCTGTTTAAAACTTAATATTTGATATACTTTCATAAATAAAACAAAGAGAGTATAGATGCAGTTATGTGTAGCACTTGACTTACCTACAAAAGAAGAGAACTTAGACTTAATAGAAAAAATAAAAGAGTATGATGTCTGGCTTAAAGTTGGACTTCGTACTTACATTCGTGATGGTGAAGAGTTTCTACTTGCAATTAAAAAAATAAATCCTGATTTTAAAATATTTTTAGACTTAAAACTATATGATATTCCAAATACTATGGCAGATGCTGCTGAGTCTATAATGGGACTAGGTGTTGACATGTTCAATGTTCATGCATCTGCAGGTAAACGTGCTATGAGTGGTGTAATGGATAGACTAAGCTCTTACCCTTCAAGACCTATAGTTTTAGCTGTGACGGCTCTTACATCGTTTAGTGAAGATGAGTTTGTAGAAGTTTATGAAAAGGGTATAGCATCTAAGGCTGATCAGTTTGCAAAAGATGCAAATGAGAGTGGACTGGACGGTGTTGTATGTAGCGCTTTTGAGAGTGAGTCTATAAAAGGCATCACATCTAAAGAGTTTATGACTCTAACTCCAGGCATCCGTCCTTTTGGTGAAGATGCCGGAGACCAAAAAAGAGTTGCAGATATTGCATATGCAAAGAGTGCTATGGTTGACTTTATAGTTGTCGGTCGCCCGATCTATCAAGCCCAGAACCCTGCGGAAGTTGTTGCTAAAATATTAGCAAAACTTTAACGCTCTCTTTTTACTTTTCTAAGCAGTCCTTGAAACTTAGGAGAGTATTTTTGTATTTTAACTAACTTGTTGTTCTTGTTTATCTTATAAACTCCACTATCATTTATAAATGGAAATGAACAATCGTAATT
>NVRL01000105.1 GCA_002732645.1 Sulfurimonas sp.
GTAGGTGGAAGCGGTGGAATCGTTACTCCAATCTTTTATATAGGTGCTACTAGCGGAAACTGGTTCGGTTCACTTATGGGTAATGAGCATATAGCGTTCTTTGCAGCTCTTGGTTTTGTAAGTGTTCTGGCAGGAACTACAAATGCACCTATTGCTGCAACTATTATGGCAATGGAACTCTTTGGTATAGAAGTAGCTCATTATGCTGCTATATCTGTAGTCATAAGCTTTTTAATGACTGGACATAGAAGTGTCTTCCCCTCACAGATTTTAGCTATGAAAAAATCTGATATGCTAAATATAAAGACTGGGGAAAGTATTGAAGACACCCAAGTCTCTATGCATGATGAAGATATAAATAAAATAAGAGATATTCGTAAACGACTACAACTTAAGCGTAAAAAACGAAACGAAAGCTCAAGTTCTAAAAAATCAACTACTTGATCTTTTCTCTATAAGACTATCTATAAATCTTTTTATCTCAACTACAAACATTACCGAGAATGATATAACAATTATCTCTACCCATGTTCCTATATCCAAAGACTCACTTTTAAAGATTTTGTTCATAAAGTCTGTATGTGTAAATGCCACTTGGATGAGAGCCATTAAACTAGCTCCTATAAGTAGGAGTCGGTTATTAAAAATATTTGTTTTAAATACTGACTGTTGTAACTCTTTACAGTTAAACAGATAAAACAGCTCAATAAAGACAAAAATATTTACCGCTACAGTCCTTGCATACTCAATGGAGTGACCGTTTGAAAGAGCATAGTTAAACATTCCATAAGACGCTATAAGCATGTAGAAACCTACTACTAGCATCTGAGATATTATCTCTCTGGTTAAAATCGGAGTTTTAGGATTTCTAGGTGCTCTTTTCATGATGTAGTCTTCACCTGATTCAAATACCAGCATCAGACCTAAAAATATTGCCGTTGACATGTTTATCCAGAGTATTTGAAGTGGAAGTATCGGAAGTGTTAGACCCATAACTATTGCCACTAAGATAACTAGACCTTCACCAAGGTTTGTAGGTAGAGTCCAAGTTATAAACTTTATTAGGTTATCAAAGACTATCCTACCCTCTTTAACAGCGTGAGCAATTGACTGGAAGTTATCATCACTTAGTATCATATCAGATGCTTCTTTTGCAACCTCTGTACCACCCTCACCCATAGCTATACCTATATCTGCCTGTTTTAGTGCAGGAGCATCGTTTACTCCATCACCAGTCATTGCTACTACTTCACCTCTTGCTTGAAGAGCATCTACGATACGAAGTTTTTGTTCAGGTTCAACTCTGGCAAAAACTTTCACAGTAGCAACTTTTTCTACAAGCTCATCATCTGTTAAATCTACCAAGTCATTTCCTATAAGAACAGACTCTTCAAACTTAGCATCTTTGTCCACTATGGACATCATTTTAGCGATAGAAAAGGCGGTAAGAACATGATCTCCGGTAATCATAATAATATTTATACCAGCACCTATAGACTCTTTTACAGCCTGTATAGCTTCCGGTCTTGGTGGGTCCATCATAGCTTGAAGACCTAAAAAGACAAATCCATCTTTTATCTCATCTTCTTTTATCATATCTTTATTTGTGATTTTTTTAGCGATGGCTAAAACTCTTAAACCCTGAGATGCATACTCTTCTGCTTTTTTATTTATCAGAATTTTATTTATCTCTATAGACTCTCCGTTTAAATACTCAAAGTCACAAATACTCAAAAGAACTTCTATTGATCCTTTTAAATAGATATAATTTTGATTATTACTTACATCTGTATTGATAGTACCCATATACTGTCTATCTGATTCAAACGGTAAGATATCAACTCTTGGATATGATTTATTTAGCTTATGTTCATCCCACCCACACTTTATAGAACTAACTATCAATGCACCCTCAGTAGGGTCACCACTTATCTCGTAGTGTCCATCTTTTCTCACCAAGTATGACTCATTACAAAGGTATCCAGCTTTTAGTACTTCGTTTAGATTGTTATTACAAGAGTCAAGTCTTTCTCCATCTTTAAATAGATCTCCCTTAGGTTCATAACCATTTCCTGTAACCTCATAAGACTCACCTCCACAAAAGATATTTGTTACTGTCATCTTATTTTGAGTTAGAGTCCCAGTCTTGTCTGAACAAATAGTCGTTACACTACCGAGTGTCTCAACTGCAGGTAGTTTTCTGATTATGGCATTTTTACTAGCCATACGACTAACTCCTATAGCTAGTGTAATAGTTACAGCAGCTGGCAAGCCCTCAGGAATAGCACCAACTGCAAGAGCAACAGATGCCATAAATGTATCAACTGCACTTTTATCTCTTAGCATCCCTATTAAAAATGTAAAAGCCGCAAGAGCAAGAATTACATAAAGCAGAACTTTTGAAAACTCTGCTATCTTTTTTGTAAGAGGTGTCCGCATCGGTGTGGTGTTTTCTATAAGGTGTGCGATTTTACCAAGTTCAGTGTGGTCAGATGTTGCGACAACTATACCCTTTGCCCGACCATAAGTAACAAAGGTTCCAGAGTATGTCATATTTTTTCTATCACCTAAGATGCTCTTCTGGGAATGTGTAGATACATTTTTAAAAACGGCAAGTGATTCACCGGTAAGCATAGACTCATCAACTTTTAGGTCACGTATCTCTATTAGTCTCATATCTGCAGGAACTTTTGAACCTGATTCTAGCATGACAACATCCCCTGGAACTAGATCTATAGAGTCAATTGTAATCTTTTTACCATCTCTAATAACCACCGCTTCCGTATACATCATCTGCTTCAAAGACTCTATTGCCTCTYGAGCTTTAACTTCTTGKAAAAAGCCTATAATTACATTAATTATTACAACACCAAAGATGACTCCGCTATCTACCCATTCATGTAAAAATGCTGTAACTGCAGATGCACCAAGGAGTATGTATATGAGTGCATTGTGAAACTGTATAAAAAACTTTTTGAGATAAGAGTCTTGCTTTTTCTCTTTTAGTTCATTTTTACCAAAGAACTCTTCACGATGCTTGATGCTTAGAGAACCTAAACCATCKGTTATATCACTCTCAAAGAGTTCAACTATTTTTTCACTCTCTATACTATGCCAGTTTTCACCTATTAGATGTTGCATCTTATGCCCCTCTTACAAACTTTTTATTTTATATTTACTTAGTTCTTTACCTTTGGTATCTATTATGTGAACTGCACAGGCAAGACATGGGTCAAAAGAGTGTATAACTCTTAGTACTTCCAAGGGTTTTGCGGTGTCTTCTATTTTAACGCCGATGAGAGCTTCTTCATAAGCACCTCTTACTCCATCGAAGTTTTTTGGTGTAGCATTCCAAGTTGTTGGAGCTATGACAGAGTAGTTATCTATCTTTTGCTCTTTGATATTTACAAAGTGAGATAGCGTTCCTCGCGGAACTTCTAAAAATACACTACCTTTTGTGTCTCTAGGTAGTTTTTCAAAATCGAACTTAGTCCACGTATCTGTGTCATAGTACTTTATGTTTTGAATAAGTCTCGATACAAGTYTAAAAATATATTCACAGATATAACCTGTCTCTATCGCTCTTGCCGCATTTCTACCCACTGTAGTTGAGAGGTCTATCAGCTCCAAGTCCGTTGCATCTAAAAACTCATCTACAAAAGATTTTATGAGTTTATTATCTTTTTTATAGCTAATAATCACACGAGCTAAAGGACCTGTTTCCATAACCTTGCCGTCATATCTAGGAGCTTTTATCCAAGAGTATTTATCATCATTTTTCTCAGTCTTTAGAGTTCCATCTTCATTTAAATCTGTATAAAAGACTTCATTGCCCTTGTACCATGCACGGTCAACCTCTTCTGTTACTTTTTTCTCATCAAACTCTTCTATATTTTCAAAGTCATGTCCATAGACAATACCGCTACAAAATAGTCTCTGCTCACCTTCAAACTCATAACCGCCAACCGACATAAAGTTACCGTTTGCACGACCTATTCCAGCTTTTATTTCATCTCTGTAAGCAGTTGCAAGAAGTTTAGCATCTGGGAGGTATGCACGATCTATAAACTCTTTAGCCTCTTTCATAACAAAGAGATAGTCATTTAGTCTCTGAGGGTTTAACATATCTGCAACACTTGTAATTCCACCGACGACTATACTTTGAGGGTGTGGAGTCTTACCGCCAAATATTGCTACGGCTTTAGATATCTTTGTCTGAAACTTTAGAGCTTCAAGATAGTGAGATATCATCACAAGGTTTTGTTCAGGTGTGAGCTTATAGTCACTATGTCCCCAGTATCCATTTGCAAATGGTCCAAGCTTTCCGGCATCTACAAAGTTTTGCAGTTTATTTATAGTTGCTTCGTAATGTGCATGTGAGTTTCTAAATGGTTTATCTGAGTATTTATGTGCTTCTTTTGAAGTCAGTTTTGCATCTGCACTTAAAGCACTTGTAATATCTACAAAGTCTAGTGCGTGAAGATGGTAAAAGTGTACAACATGATCTTGAATAAAAAGAGCCATTGCCATCAAGTCTCTGATGATCTCTGCATTTTTCGGTATCTCTATAGAGTAAGCATCTTCGACCGCTGAAACAGCTCCTCTAAAGTGAGAGTTTGTACAGACTCCGCATATACGCCCTGCCATAAGTCCTGCATCTCGTGGGTCACGATCTTTTAAAATTATTTCAATTCCACGAAATAGCTGTCCGCTGACATAGGCTTCTTGAACTACGCCGTTATCATCCACTTCAACTTCAGCTCTTAGATGCCCTTCAATTCTTGTAATCGGATCAATAACGATTTTCTTCATTATACGCCTCTAGTTCATTAAATATTGATACTTATACAATATTATCATATTTACAATAATTCAAGTTTAAATATCACATCTTTAGTGTCTTAGTATTTAGAGGTGCCCTTTATCTTAAGGCAAGTATATATATAATATCCGCAAATAATTGATTGGACAAAAAAAGTGAATATAAAGCAAAATTTATTTGGCGGGATTACTGCCGCCGTTATTGCTCTGCCGCTAGGTTTAGCCTTTGGAGTTGCAAGTGGTCTTGGTGCGACTGCCGGAATTTACGGTGCTATTATTTTAGGATTTTTTGCTTCACTTTTTGGTGGGACTCCATCACAAATTTCTGGACCTACAGGACCTATGACAGTTGTAATTGCTGCAGCAGTTATTAGTCTAAATAGTGATATAGGTCTCATAGTCACAACCATTTTACTCGCAGGTATATTTCAAATTTTCTTTGGCATCTCTAAGATTGGAAAGTTTGTTAAGTATATTCCCTATCCTGTAATCTCAGGCTTTATGAGTGGTATTGGAATAATAATTATAATCTTACAGATAAATCCATATCTCGGTCTTGCTAGTGATGCTTCCATCGTTCATATACTCATAACACTTCCATCAAATATTTTAGATGCAAACCTCAGTGCGTCTCTCATAGCAACGGCAACTATGCTTATTATGTTTTTTACACCAAGTAAAGTTTCTAAAGTCATACCTACTCCGCTTATCGCGCTTATGGTTCTGACTCCTCTTAGCATCTACCTAAGTCTGGAAGTAGACACAATCGGTGAGATTCCGGCAGTTCTACCTTCATTTGTGATGCCAAGAATGGATTTAGAACACTACACAACTGTTATCTCTTTAGCTTTTACTCTGGCAGTTTTGGGGATGATAGACACACTTCTAACCTCGATAGTAGCGGACTCCATCACTGGCACAAAACACGAGCCAAACAAAGAGCTTATAGGTCAAGGTATAGGAAACTCTATTTGTGCGCTTACAGGCTCTCTTCCGGGTGCCGGAGCTACGATGAGAACCGTTATAAATATAAAAAGTGGTGGGACTCATAAGATATCAGGTATAACTCATTCTCTTATTCTTTTAGCTATAGTTGTCTTTTTAGCTCCTCTTGCATCTCAGATTCCATTAGCTCTCTTAGCCGGTATCTTGATAAAAGTCGGAATTGACATCTTAGACTACAGGTTTTTATCTATCTGGAGGGACTCTCCTAAAAATGATTTAAGTGTTATGCTTGTTGTATTTTTCATAACTGTTTTCATCGACCTTATCACGGCTGTTGGAGTCGGTATAGTTCTGGCATCTCTTCTTATAGTATATAGAATTACAAAGGAAGCCAAAATCACTCTAGTAGACACGCACCATGAAGATGTAGAAGCTGAGTATAATTTAGCAGATAAAAAAGTTAGAGTCATCAGAATAAATGGCGCTTTTTTCTTTGGATCGAGCACTGCTTTTGRGAGTAAAACAAACTCCATCCTAGATACTAAGGTAATCATCATTGATATTTTAGWTGTACCGTTTATGGATATCACTGCAATCTTTACTCTAAAAGACCTCATCTATAAACTAAAGCTTGATGATATAAAAATCATAATAGTTGCAAAAACAAAAGACAGAATACAACTGCTAAAACTAAACAAAACACACATCTTTGACAACGTAAAGTTTTATGAAGATATGAACTCAGCTATAAAAAGGATATAAGAACATGACTTTAGAAAAACTACAAATAATACTCATATCAAAAAATGGCTCAACAAAAGAGTTTCCATTTGATGATAAGACCATGGTATTTAAGGTTATGAACAAGATGTTTGCCCTAGTCTCCATAGAAGAGTCACCACTTAGAATAAACCTAAAATCATTACCTGGGGATGCTCTAGGTTATCGGGATATTTATGAGTGTGTAACTCCCGGTTATCATATGAATAAAAAGCACTGGAACAGCGTAATACTAGATGGGACTATGAAAGATGAAGTACTGATAAATATGATAGATGAGTCTTACGACTTAGTGGTTTCAAAACTTACTAAAAAAGACAAAACCAATCTACTTTTAAATACGAAGGAAAGAAAATGAAAGAACTTAAAGAGTTTTTTGAAAAAAATGATAAATTTGCAAAGCTATTAGGCTTTCATATCCAAGAGATGGAAGAAGGAACTGCCACAGTAAGTACTACTATAAAAGAAGAACATCTCAATGGAGCAGATGTAGTTCATGGTGGTTTTTTATTTTCTTTGGCTGATTTTGCTTTTGCCCTTGCTTCAAATTCAAAAAACAATCTCTCTTTAGCTATTAATGCAAATATACTCTTTTCCAAAGCAAAATCCGGTGGTAAACTCTTTGCCAAGGCAAAAGAACTAAGCGACGGTAAAAAAATAGCAACTTATGAAGTACGCATCAGCGATGAAGAAGATAGCACTGTCGCTACTTTTACAGGCACTGTATATAGAAAAGGGATTAGTGTTATCTAAATGTACTAAAAAGAAAAAAGAATTATTAGAAACCTTTATTAATGAATTTAAGGGTTAAATCATGGCGTAATAAATGGGAGAGTCTTTCTGTGTATTTTAAATATCAAGAAGATATACGCAGAGTTATTTACACTACAAATATTATAGAATCAGCCCATAGACAGCTTATTAAAACTACTCTATATAGGTATCCAAAATGCAAGTAAAAAGTGGTCAATTCCCATTTGGAACTGGCGTTTAACACTTTCTCAATTGGTTGTATTTTT
>NVRL01000106.1 GCA_002732645.1 Sulfurimonas sp.
AACAACTCAACTCTTCTTGGAATAGACTCTAATAATAATGGAGTTCGTGATGATGTGGAGAGATATCTACTAGATAAATACAAAAATCACCATAAAATAGTAAGTGAGATAGCCCTACAAAGTGGAAGAGCTTTTCAGATTGTTTTAGAGCATCCTGAGAATGCTAGAAAAACTAATATAGTTTTTCGTTCAGCATTATATTGTGGTTGGTATTTTCAAGATGATGCTAATAGTTTTGGGGATCCAATACTGATAGATAGTGATATGATGGAATATAAATATGAAGAATTACAATTAAATACTAAGGGAAGAATTAGAGCTTATCTAGAATATAACCATAATTTAAGTGGTGGAGTTTATCGTGCTGTTTATGGACCAGAAGCAAAAAAATTATGTGATTTTAATGTAACAGAACTCCTAAAGGTTCAATAATGAAAAAGATATTACTTTTACTCTTAGCTCCTTTTATTTTGTTAGCTAGTACTAATATACTTATAGATGAGCGTATAACGGATATTTACTTTGCAAATGGGATTATGAATAGTGAAGCAGATGCTGAAGCTAGTTTAAGGTTAATAAAAAATGAACTAGCACGAGTTAAATATAATAATGACAAAGCCGAAATGCTAAAACACCACAACTTCGACACAGCCTACAACGAAAGCTACGGTATGTCAGCAGATATATTTGAATCTTTTTTACAAGTAATATCTCAATCACCAACTTCTCAATCTATATGGTCTGCTTTTAAAAACTATGTAGGTCATAGGTTGGGAAAAGTAGTAAATCCTATCGACTTAGTTGAGGATTGGACTACAAAAGCAAAAAATGCAGATCTCTCTGAACAAGTCACAAAATATAAAGATAGCATAAAAGCAGGACATGGGGTTATAGTTATAGCTCACTCACAAGGGAATCTTTTTACAAATGAAGCCTATGCCAAACTAAAACCTTGGATGCATAACTATTTTAATATGATAAGTGTAGCAAGTCCAACTTCAACAGTATCAGGAGGTGGTGATATAATCTCATGGGATAATGACTTAGTTGGACAAATAGCACTAGGTAATAAAAAATATATAACAAATCCTATAAGACAAGTAAAGTGGATAGATTTAGGTGGTAAAGTATCAAGATATCCATACTCTAATTATATTTATGATGAGCAAGTCGGTTCTATACATGATGAGAGGTTTAAATCAGAAGAGAACCTTATAAACAGAGTAGATGCCAATGTACATGCTTTTCCTTATTATATGGGAAAGCCACTCAGGTATGATGGTAAAGCTGAAATACCACATGGTATGACAAATGACACACCTTTAACTACCGATAAAGCAAAGGTTGAAATTTCAGCTAGAATATTAAATGCTATATCAAACCATAAATCTGCTCTCTCCCAATGGAAACCCAAAAAAGATAAAACATGCGGTACTACATACTGTAAAGATAAATCCATAGCCGTTACCCATATGTATGATTCTGTATATATGGATAAAGTTATAGGAAATGCTCTTGTTTACCCTTTTAATAAAACTAAAGGCAAACTCTATAAAGTAGCTGGAAAATATGTACTAGCCAGCCTTGGTGCGCAGACAATAGTTGAGAACCCAAGAGATGGAATCTGTTATGAGGTAAAAGAGACTGGAGAGTATATAGATGGTGAAAGCAAGGACAGTAACAATAGCGGTAATGGTAATTCTTTTACAGTTACTGAGGGTGTCATAGAGACAACTATAGCATGGAATTATGAGTTAGATATAGATATGGACTTAGATATGAGTGGACCAAATGTTCACCATGATGTAAAAGATATTCCAGATGCAGGATTAGAGCATGCTTATGTTAAAAATCACTCCGATGTTAAACCTGGAGATATGTTCGAGCTTAGAGCTACAGGTAAAAAGTTAGCAAACAGCCAATTAGAAGAGGAGTGTTTAGACACTAAGCCTGTAAGTATTTATGCTGTCGTAAAAACACCAGGTGGTAGTAGATTTAAACAGTATCAAGCTCAAAATTTTTCAGAGTTAAATCTTGAAAAATTTGCAGAGATAGAGGTGGAAGAAAAAATATCTCCTAAGTGGATATGTCCAGCACTAAGTGATGCTCCAGGTTGGCATAATCTATATAATAACTCTACAAATAGTTTTCAGTGTATACAATGCTCTGCACCATACAGTGTAGTATGGAGCAATAATACTAATAGTTATTTTTGTAATAAACCTGTAGTAAATCAAGTTTATGGTGGGTCTAGTAGTTATGCTACTTCTGCTACACCACAAAGAACCTACCAAGATACTTGTAGTGATGCTGATAAAAAAGATACTTGTGGGTGTGTTCCTTGTGAGTATATAGTTAGAGGGATGGAAAATGCGGTAGAGTTTGGTCCTATAGCAGGTGCTAGTGTAAAGATAGTTGCTGCACAAAACTATGGAGATACAAATGCTAGTGTAATTTATAGCGGTATAACTACTTCTAATACCGATATACTAAAGGCAGGCTTGATTGAGCTTAGTAGTTCCGATAAGGCAAAATTTGATGATGATAGTTACTATGTTATATCTGCTAAAGGTGGAGAAGATCTTGATAGAGATGATGACTTAGTTAGAGATGATATACCAACACCAAATGAGGGGACTATACATGCCATTATAAAAGGGAGTGATATAAAACTACTCTCTTTTAGATTAAATGTTCTTACTGAAGCTATATTTCAAGTAAGTGGAGGAGTTCTTGGTCCTAATTATGATGCTATAGCACTAGAGGAAAAGCTAGATGATGGGGSAAAGAAACTTATAAAAGAAAAACTATATCCGACAGATAGTGATATGAGTATRGTATATAGAGATATACTTCTTTGGGCACCAGGAGTAGATAAAAAGGTTCTTTACAAACCATACGATATTTTTGTAGAGCCAATAGTAGAAAAAACTTATAGTGATAGCCCAAGGTTTGATGAAAGTTATGCTCTTATATATGAGCCATTTATCAGTAATGCACCACTATTATCACCTATAAGCTTAGAAATACCGCAAGGTTTGCCAAACTATACACCAATAGCAAAAGTTGTTGTAAGTAATGATAAAACCTTTGTAGATGTTGAGATACAAGGTAGCTATAGCGATTACTTTAGTATGAGTAGCGATGGAACTCTTAGCATAGCTAAAAGAGAGGCTATTCATACAGGAGATAGATACATATTTAAGATGAGAGCTATAGATGCCAGTGGAAATACAGGTGGCTGGATAGGACTAAATATACAAGTTACTGATGGATTGATGCTTCATAATCCGAATGCCACAGTTCCACATATGGTATCTATAGATACTTTTGATATAGTTGAGAACAGTATAGAAGGAACTGTAGTAGCAAATGCTATGTATGATGATAGCAACCAAACCATAGTTGAGTATAAGCTAGTGGGAGATGATAAAAATTCTTTTAGAGTAGATACTAATGGTGTTGTAACTGTAGGCTCAAATGAGAATATAGACTATGAAACTTCAAAAGTTTATAGTTTTTCTATAATAGCAATAAATGATGCAGGAAATGAGAGTTATCCTATCATGATGAATATAAATATTCTAAATGAAATAGATACACCACTATACTCTTTAGTCTTTTTCAAGCATGTTGAGGAGAACACTGCCTTAGGGACAGAAATAGGAAAACTAGAACTTTTAAGAGCTGGACTAGGTCCTATAGAGAAGTTTGAGATACTGAGTCCAAATATTCCGTTTGAGATAAATAAAGAAGGTACTGTAAGTATCTCTGGTTATTTAGATTATGAACAGACAAAAAGTTATAGATTTATAGCTATAGCAAAGAGTAGATATGGAGATAGTAATAAGATAGAGTGTCAAATATCAATAGATAATCAAGACCCAGAACTAGGGATACCATCATTAAAAGATTTAACAATAAAGGTAGATGAAAGAGTAATGCCTGGTACTAAGATAGGACAACTGGAATTAACTCAAGGTGCTACAGACATAATAAAAATAGCTTTATATGGAGAGAATGATAACTTCACAGTAGACACAACAGGAGCTATTTACTTAGCTTCTTCTGCAAAACTAGATTATGAAGAAAAGAGTAGATATGACTTAGGTGCAAGAGCATTAAACTCTAGGGGTTATGGAAATGAAGTTCACATCGTAATAGAAATAGCAAATGCTCTTGATGAAGTTGCAATACTTGAAGCATTTAAAGCAACTATAGAAGAAAATCTACAAGCTAATACTATCATAGGCAGCATTAAGATTCTATCTCCTGGAGAAGGGAGTATAGACTCATTTAAGATTACGGGAGAGGGAAGTCGACATTTCATCATAGACGTAAATGGGACTATAAGAGTTTCATCTTCTGCTGACCTAGATTATGAGAAACAGACAAGTTATGTTTTTCCAGTTAGTGCCATTGGCAGTGCAGGAGATAGTTTACCGGTTAGTATAAGTATATTTCTTACAAATTTAATTGAACATGTAGCAGTTATTGAAGAGTTTAGCTCAACTATACCAGAAGACATTGTTATTGATGATATAGTCGGTCAGATTAAAGTTATTAAAGAGGGAGCTTCACCGATTGAATTCTATAAACTCTCAGGATATGGTGTTGAGAACTTTAGTATAGATAATCAAGGAGTGCTGAAAGTTATAAAAAATCTAAATTATGAAAATGAGAAAAGTTATAATTTAAATGTTACAGCTCATACACTTGATGGTTCAAGTGATCCAAAAACGCYTTCTATAAGCGTGGTAGATGTTAATGAAGCACCAGTTATAAACAGTGCTGGGAGCTTCACTACCAAAGAGAATGAACAACTTGAATGGATGATAAAAGCAAGTGATGAAGATAGTAATACAACTTTAAACTATCTCTTGTCTTCAGGAGATAGCTCTAGCTTCACAGTTGAAACTATTAGTGGTAGAGTAAGATTTAAAGAGTTGCCAAACTATGAAAGCAAAAATAGTTATATCTTTACCGCGATAGTGAGTGATGGAGATTTAAATGCAAGTAAAGAGATAACAATAAATATAGGGGATATAAATGAAGCTCCTATTATAGATAGTAACAGTAGTTACACAACAAAAGAGAATCAACAATTAGAGTTCGTGATAAAAGCTAGTGATGAAGACAGTAATACGACTCTAAGTTATTCAATAAACTCACACGATAGCCAAGATTTTACTATTAATAGTAGTACTGGTTTAGTTGAATTTAAAGAGCTTCCAGACTACGAAGCTAAAAATAGTTATATATTTACTGCTACAGTGAGTGATGGTGAACTAGAAGCGAGTAAAGAGATAACTATAAGTGTAGAAAATGTTAACGATGCAGCAACTTACCTTGATTTTAATGGTGAAATTAGTGAGGAAGCTGATTATGGAACAATTGTTGGACAGATACAATCCTTGCCTTTAAAAGATACTATAGCAACTTCTATAAAACTCTCCGGTGAAGGTAGTGAACATTTTTCAGTTGACAGCTCAGGAGTAATAAAACTTGCAAATACGCAACTTGATTATGAAAGCAAATACCAATACACACTACAGGCAAAAGCATCCACCAAGTATGGAGATAGTAATGAAGTTAGTGTTACTATAGAGATTATTGATGTTGATGAGTATGGAGAAGCTGGACTAGGGAAATGGGGTGGTGCTAGCGTTAAAATTTATAAGCTAGAAGATAATGCAACTAAAATATTAAAATTTAGTGRAACTACATCTATTGGAAGTGATGTAGATTCAACTGGGGTGTTTAATTCACATAGACTAGAACTTGAGCAAAATAGTTTTTATATTTATGAAGTTAGTGGTGGAGAAGACTATGATGTCAACAATGATGGCGTATTAGATGTAACACCTAGACCAAATAGCGGAACAATTCATGCCATAGTTAAAGGTAGTTGGGTAAGACATATTAGTTGGAGACCTAGAGTTAACTTAATGAGTGAAGTCTTCTATCAATGGGGGCTAAAATATATTGATGATTTAGTACTACTTGATACTAAACTCTTACATCCTGAGAGAAGTGGTCTATACATAATTAAAGATTTAAATGGAGACTCTAGCTCTAATGCTATAGATGCTTTAATATATAACCCTGTTAATAATATATGGGCTTGGGATTCATATAGATTTCCTGAACGTTCTTTAGAGTATATAAAAGAACAAATATATGAAAACAATCCAGCATATACCTTATTTATTTCAAATAGTTTTATATATCCTAGCCATACACTGAATGGAGATATAGCCATATCAAGTGATAATAATAAAATATTTAGTGTTGATGAGCATAATGGATTGCGTTTGATTGATATTAGTGATTTAAATAATCCTTCTATTACAGATATTATGCCTGGAATTATGCGATTGATTGCTATTTCTGCAGATAATCAACGGGTGTTTATTGAATCTGGCCTCCGTGGAGATACGCTAACAATTGTTGATATTTCAGATATTAATAATCCAGTAGAAATTTCTAAAATATATATACCATACCTTCAGAGTATGCAACTTTCAAAAGATGAAACAAAACTATATATTACAATTGCAGGAAGATCAAATGGTCTAAAAGTGATTGATATTAGTGATGCTACGCAACCAGTTATTGGTGAAGAGATTCAGACAGCAGGAGATGCTATTGATTTGATACTGTCTGAAGATGAACAAACTGCGTACATGGCAGATGCAAGAGGCGGTCTCCAGATAATAGATATTAGTGACTCTGATAATTTTAAACTTTTAGGTACATATATTACTAATGGTTTGGTAGAAAAAGTTCTTCTCTCTAACGATGGGACTAAGGCTTACTTGACAGTAAAATATCCTACATCTGACATAAATACTCAAAAAGGATATATAAACGTTATTGATATCATGGACAAAAGCAATCCTAGCCTGTTCGCAGAGTTTGATTTAAAGAGTTCTCCATTGACAGCATTGAGATTTAGCGCAGATGAGATGAAAATATTTGTCAGTTCTTCTTACCCTGACTATAATGATAAAATTTATGAAAATGTAGGATACTTTCAAGGTATAAACTTACTTGGCGAGACTACTAAAAGTTATTATACTTCTTCGAATGAACTTATATTATTAGAAGGAGAAACAGTGATGTTAGCAGTATCATATTATAAAATTGATATTATAGATATTAGTGACCCAACTAATCCAATATTAATAAAAACAATTCAATTAAATGAGATACCAGGCTAATCAATTTAAAAGGTAAGAGCAGAATAATAAAATAGCTCTTGCCTCTTGAGATTTCACTTTTCCTTAAGGAATTTCCATGCGACACTTTATAGTATCTTTTCTATTTCTTATTATCTTCTTTATCTCACTCTTTGCCTCAAGCGAAACTGTATATAGAGTAGTAGACAGACCAGAACTACTAAATATAAAACTAAACACAACTTCAGTAGAACTAAATGAAGGAGACTCTACACAACTAAGTGCTACAGCAACCTATGATAACAATATAAGTAAAAA
>NVRL01000107.1 GCA_002732645.1 Sulfurimonas sp.
TTTCTTTTAGCTCTTTTTGTAGTTTTTTTATTGGTTTTTTAGGTACCTTTTTTTCTTTTCTTTTTGTTGCATTAACTATAGATACGTAGTGAATAGACTCTGTTTTTGAAGCACTGATACTTACATTATCGGTCTTTGTAACATTTTGGACTAATAAAATAGATGCCATTATAAATGTACTAATAATGGCACCGATTAAAAAACTAAAATCTTCACTTTTTTTTATCATGAGTATTTACTTTAAACTTTTCTTATTACTTCGCATCTCTAAAAAAACTCCAGCAAAGACTAAAAACAGAATAAACGCCCACATAAATATAGTGTCATAATTTACTTTTTCTTTTGTCTCTTTYYTAACCTCTTCAAGTTTTTGACCCTTGATTTTTGGTTTTACTTTTGCAACAGGTGAAGCTTTTGCGGCGGCGGCTTTTGCAACTGGAGTAGCAACAGGGATACTTAAGCCGTAACCCGCAGCCTTCTCAGCTTTGATGAATTTTTTTAACTTTTCATTTTCAGTTTTATGGTTAAATCTTTTTGAGATATCTTCTAAAGTTTCAACTAATTTCTTAATAGTCTTAGCATCTGTCTGGAAGTATCCTTTTCTTATAGCTTCTAACATCACCTCTGCCATCTGAGCACGAACTGTTGGATTTGTTTTTTCAAAGAACTCATCCATCTTCATATCATACTTATCATCATAATAAATATCTACAAACTCTTGCCACTGGTCTGAGCGAACTCCATCAGGATAAACAACCTGCCAACCCCAGAAGTTATTTACAACGTCTAAGATTTGATTTGCTCCACTGTAACCACTTTTTTGCATCTCTTCTATCCACTTAGGATTGTAGTAACGAGTGCGAAGTTCATTTGATATGAACTCACTTACGTGTTGCATCTTTGCATTGTTTGGGTCTCGAAGATTTGAGATAAGCATCTCAGGAGAAGCTCCATCAATAGAGCGAACAGCTAATGCCATAGAACCAAAATATCCATAAGGATCATCTGATGTCATCATCCCATAAAGGTTAGAACTTCTTGAAAACATTACAGCATCAGTTCCACTTAGATTTWGAGCAAAAAGATCAATATCTTCAAGTTTTTCACCCCATCTTGAGACATCATTTCCATAGATATAACCAGACTTTCTAAGGTAATTAGTAGCTATTTTGTCCTCTTTATCCCAAGTCTCTGTTGCCATTGCAGTATCCGATACTCCATTTCCGTATTCACCAGATGCAGCACTAAACATTCTTGCAGTTGAAAGATATGAAGCGTCATCCTCAGAGTAACCTTTTTTAAGAAGCATCTCTTTTAAAGAGAGTGCATGAAGTCTTACATAGTTGTGTTCCTCTTTTAAAGCCGCAACTTTTTCAACTGCATCTTGAATGAGTTTCATAACATTTGGGAATGTATCTCGGTAAAGCCCGGTAGCTTGTATAACTACATCTATACGTGGACGTTTTAAGTCACTATATGAGATTAGCTCAACGCCACTTATCTTTCCACGACCCATCTTAAGAGCCATATAAAACATGTCTTTCATCTTTTGTGGCATTAAAAAATCAAAAGTTTCAATTCTCTCAACCGTAACAAATTTAGACAACCATGATGCAAAATCTTCACTTAAAAAACCAGCGAGTACTCCTTTTGCAAAACTTTGAACCATCTCATCAGAGATGCCACCCTTAGACCAAATAGGTTTAACACCCATTGCATAAAGTATTTGTGACTCTAATACTCCAAAGTGACGCATAGTCTCTAGCGACCAAAGATTAAAACTTATCTTGTCTGGATATTTTCCATTTTTATCATAATAGTTTGCTATGTAGTCTTTCATGATTTTAGAACCTGTTTTATAAGCAGCTTCTGTTGGAATTCTATCTGGATCAAATCCGTACATATTTCTACCTGTCGGGACTGATTCTGGGCTTCTAATTGGGTCACCACCTACACCTGTTGGTATATACTCCCCATTCAAACCTTTTAAAAGAGACTTTATCTCCTCATTATTCACAAAATTATCTCTATATATTTTTGCTGTTTGTATAAATGGTTTTAAAGAGTTGTCTAAATCATTAGTACTTTTTTTCTCTATTACATATTTTTGCAAAGTAGTGTATGAAGAAGTCTTATTTAAATCCTTATAATTGATACCAGCTAATCCATTTTCACCATCAGCTATTTTTATGTAAGTATCACCTAACATTGACATAAGTGTTTGAACCATATGGTCATCATTTGGGTATGAACCATATTTGTGCATACCTAGAGGAGTAAGAGTAGTACTTATTCCATTTAGGTAGTCATACAAATCAGCTACAAAAACTTTTGTCTGAGTCTCCATCATCTCTTTTGTGTACTCCATATCTTTATGAAGATTCATCTTTATAGTAAGTGCTATTAATTGCTCTTTTGTTTTTTGTTTTACTGCATCACTACTTTGTTGATACTGATTTATTAAATCCATAATATCACTTAACTCTTTGTATGTCCCGCTCGCTCCAAATGGTGGTGTTTGGTGTGAGATAAGAGTAGCACGACCACGTCTTTTTGCTTGGATGCCCTCTGCTAAGTTATTTGTAATGTATGGATAAATATTTGGTATATCTCCTATACTTAAAAGTGGTGAATCATAAACACTAAGTCCACGCTCTTTTCCATAAGTCCACTCATGAGTTCCGTGAGTTCCTAGGTGTACTACTGCATCATAGTTTTTCTTAACATACAGATAGACGGCTAAATAATGATGCGGAACTGGCTTTGATGTGTCATGATAAAGCGCATTCTCTTTTTCATCATCCATATTAGAGCGACTAGGTTGTGGCATTAAAATAACATTACCAGCTTTGTATCYAGGAATTATGAAATACTTTTTCCCATCTTTATTTATAACAAACTGATTATTTTTTGCTTCACCCCATGACTCGTCTATAAATTTTTGCGTATCTTCTGGGAGAGATTTAAACCACTCCATATATACTTCAAAAGGAAGTAAATCTGCATACTCCTCATCATATATAGTTTTCTCATAATAATATGACATAGACTTTGGAAGTATTTTTATGTATTCATCAGCTTTTTTGGCACTTGTATCATAACCATCTTTTTTCATAGCAGTTAGTATATTTTCTAATGATTCTGGAAATTGCATATAAGATGCACCAAAATTATTTACACCTGAGGGATAGTTATAGTAAAAGATTGCTATTTTTTTATCTCTAGATTCTTTTTGTTTTAACTTAGAGTTATTAACAGCTATCTTCATAAACAAATCCATCTGATACTCAATCGGTGTTGTTTTTTTAGTCTCAGGATCAAGTGCTGCAATGATTAACTGATCTGTATAACCAATATGTTCAGGGACAGTGTAAGCCATCGGTATCCAACTCATAGATATACCTTGTTTATCTTTCTCCCAATCTTTTTGATTTCCTSMKYKATMMACNCATKMMKKSCAYMRWTKKTRWMSCNWSTTTWGKWYGYYCNATYTSWYAACTCTTCATGCTTCATTATCATAACTTGAAAAGATAGTATTAAATCTATAAGTACTTTTGAGTCCTTAGTGAAAAATCTTTTACCGATAAAATCTTCCGCACCAACTTTAGTATAAAAAGCAATTGGTGTGATACCCGCTTTATTTAACTTTTCTATCGCATAATCAACTATAGCTGTATCATCAGATGCTATGTTTTGCTGATGCAGAGCTATCCCTATTTTTGGTTGAGCTAATTCTTCTGGAGACAATGTAGCCAAATACTCATCTAAAGTTTTAAATGTACCATTACCTTTTGTTGGATGATAGATACCTGCTTCACCTAGTTTGTGAACAGGTTTAGGCTTAGTATCAAATCCAAAATACTCTTTAGCTAACAAGGCTGAACCTTGAGCATAGTTATACTTTCCAGCCTCTCCAAAATAAGATAAAAGCGAAGAAGCTAATTTTTCATCTATATTTCCAAACTTTTCATAACCAAGTTTTAATGCTATATATGGTGTTTTAGAATCATCTAAAATATCTTCATAATTCCTAAGAAGTCTAGCAACTCCACCTTTTCCATCTAGTGCATCTACAATAACAAGTCTTCTATCACTCAACTGTTCTTTAGCATTTTCTTTTGTAATATTAAAAATTATTTCTGAACTTATATTATATGGCTTAAGCTGTTCATCGAGCAGTTTAGCCTTTCTTTCTTGGCGATTTTTTCCCATAGTTGTAGAGATTATTAAAATTTCTGCTTTTGCTTTTATCTCTTTTGGTTCTACCTCTTTTGCATTAACTGCACTTAAGAGCATCATAAAGATTAAGATTATTTTTTGCATTATATTTTTCCTTTTTCATCGGGAACATAGACAAAAGAGCCATCTTCCATTTTATAAGAGACTCCGGCTTTAATACCGTTACCCTCTCCTATGTTTCCTTTAGATTTATATGTTTTTACCTCTTTACCTTTTTTAACTATTATTTCCATATTTTTCTTTCCAGAGTTTTTTATAATAGTCACATCATCACTACTAAAAGGGTTTAGTGGATTTTGAGATATGATAATAAGTAAAGCAGCAATAACCACTAAAAATATATCTATCAAGTTTATCACCGAGTTCATTGGATTGTCATCATCTTCATCAAGGAATCTAACAGCCATTAAGATGCCTTTGTTAGTTCAATTACATGCAACTCATCTGCATACCATCTTTTTTTGACATTACCTATCCAGTATGTAAGTGATGCCGCGATTAGTCCTAGAGTTACACCTGAAAAGGCAAGGATTAGACCATCACCCATACCTTGAATATTCCCATCAGTTAAAGCTTTAAGTGCAGGTCCAAGAGGAATTAGAGTAGCAATAAGACCCATCATTGGAGCAATTCTTGAAACATTGCGAATATGTTCTAACTTTTTAAATGCAAAAAGTTCTAGCTTTTCCATACTTACGTGAATGTCGGTGTCATAGTGGCGTAAAATAGGATATGCCCCTTTTGTACCGACATGCATACTGTTTTTTTTACGTGAGATACCCTCATAAATAAATGCACCTAGTGCTATAAACGAATAAACAAACATCAAGAGTATTAAAACTAATGTTGGTGTTAAAAATAGTTGTGCGAGTGTATACATCGTAGTATCGATCATCGTGATTCCTTTTCTTTAAACTATATTTTTATAAATAATAGTTATTTGAATCACATTCTAGTTACTTWAAAATTAATTTATTATTAAATTGATAACGGTTATCGGTATTGATAAGCATTTTTAAAACTATATAATATAGGAAGGTAATATAAGTTGATTATCGTTGCATAAATAAGCCCAAAACCAATACTAACTGCCAATGGCTGCATCAAAGCAGATTCACCAGATGCAAAAAATATCAATGTACTTAATCCAACTATTGTAGTGATTGATGTAAGAAGTATAGGTCTTACTCGCAGGGAAGCATTTTGGAGTAGTTCTTCTATATTTTTTGATTTTTTAATCATACTAAGCATTATGAGGGTATCGTTTATTACAATACCTATAAGCCCTACAAAGCCAAGTAAAGATGAAAAAGATATATCCATTCCCATAATCTTATGACCTACCAGAACTCCTAAGATAGAGAGTGGAATCACACTAAGAGCAAAGAACGATAGCCCAAGTGAAGAGAATAACCATGTAAGAATAATCAAAATTCCAAACAGAGCAAAAAGAAGAGATATAACAATATCTTTTATTATTTGATTATTAGTTTTTTGTTCACCTTTTATGTAAACTTCAACTCCATTTTCTTTAATCACTTCTATTATTGGTTTGAGTTTTTTATAAAAAATTCTAGAAGAGATTTTATCCTTATTAAAACTGGCACTAAGTGTAAATATCTTTTGTAGGTCATCTTTTTTTATTGTAGTAATATCTTTAGTAAAACTTACAATTGCTATATCTTTTAAACATACATTATAAGTTTGGTTTGGTACTTCTAACGATAGGTTGTAGAGTGCATTTAAACTATCATGATCGGTATAATTTACTCTTAGTTCTATAAGCTCAGAGTTTGTGTCAACAATTTTTGATAGTTTTTGCAATGAGATAAAGTTTCTCACTTTTGAAATAATTATTTTTTGGGTAAATCCAAGACTATTACCAAATGTATTTAACATTATCTCAGCTTTTAGCTCATCATATTTCATATCATCCYTAATACTATGAACACCTTCTATCTTTTTTATAGCAACTTCCAGATTCTCTAGTGCCTCTTTAATCTTTTCATTATTCTTATGTGAAAGAGATATTTCAACATCATTTTTTACAACACCTGTTTGAGGTATATTTATACTAAATTCTAAAAAATTACTTTTAAGATTATATTTTTGTATTAAAGATTCTATCTTTTGCTGAACCTCTTTTGCATAGAGAGTTCTTGTTCTGTTAGAGTTACCCTCTTCTTTATATGGTGTAAAGATAGGATTTACTACTCTATTAAAAAAATCTTCATGTTTTTTCTGTTTAAGATTAATAGTTAATGTAAAAAGGTTATCACCTTTTTCATGCATGGAACGACCATCACTGTTCATGCCTATAATAGTTGAAATAGAAGCTACATTTTCTGAGTCTAACTCTTTGATTAAAATTTTCTCTAGATTTTGGGTCTCTTTGAGCGTATAGCCGATAGCACCATTTTTAACTTTCCCAATTATGTTTATAGTCATAGCATCAAATTCCGGGAAGAGTTGAAAGCGGCTTGATTTTGCCAGAGCATATGTGGCTAAAAGAGTAAATATTATAATCAAAGACCCCCATATATATCGTCTTTTTATGAAAAAAGAGAGTGAGTTTATATAGAGAATACTCAGTTTATTCCACATTCTATCTCTGATTCTACTGCCCTTTTCATTTAAAAAGCTAAATGACAACTCTTTATAGTGAAGCGGTAAAAATATAAAACTCTCTACAAATGAACTAATTACTAGGATAATTACCATTAAAGGAATTATTTTTATAAATACTCCAAGTCCCCCAGAGAGCATGGTTAAAGGTAAAAAGGCTATGATAGTTGTGAGCATAGATGCAAAGAGAATTGGCATCATCTCATGTGTTCCATCTATACAAGCCTGTTTAATACTTTTATCCATATTAGAGTGACGATTAATATTCTCACTCACTACTATAGCTTCATCAACAAGTATCCCAAGACTTAACAGGACTCCTATCATAGATAGCGTATTTAAAGATCCTCCAAAAAAATCTAAACCGATCAAACCAAAAGCAAAACTAACGGGAATGCCAAGTATGACAATAATAGCAATCTTTAAAGAGATAAAAAACCAGATAGAAAAAAACAGTAAGATTAAACCTATGATGATATTTGAAGCGATTGTATTTAGTCTAGTTTTTATCCAAAAAGACAATAGTCCAGATATAAATCCAATTCCTTTTTTCGTGTTTTAGG
>NVRL01000108.1 GCA_002732645.1 Sulfurimonas sp.
ATGTTTCCATATTCACCTTGAAGTGTATCTACTTTCTCAGGTATCTTTATTTCTGTACCTTCTGGAAGATTTCTTGCATCTTCGAGTGAGATGCCGTTATACTCTAAAAGCTCTGCTGAAGTGTAGTCTGTGTGAGATGCTACTTCACTTATGGTTCCACCTGAATGCAGAGTAGCTGTGTTTGTTTCGGGGTCTATTGTTGTTAAGGGCTTGAATGTTTTATTTTCCACATCTTGGGAAATCGTTTTAAATGTACCATCAGATGCTTCATATGTGAGTTCCCTTGTACCGTCAGGGTTTGTCTTTAGAACAGATATTACATGTTTATCTTCTCCTAGTACACCACCATTTCCATATTCAAGTCTATACGCAACAAGCTTTCCATCTTCAGTGACAAGGTAAGTTTCACTTCCATCGTGTCCTGTGTAAACTTTAATTGTCTCATCGCCATTTACTATTTTTTCAATACTTTGAGGAGATGTTATTACCATACCGCCAGTTAATTGAGATGGGTCTGTTATACTATTGGCTGCTAAGACATCATCAATACTAACTTTTTTTGATAAGCCACTTTCATCTAGATACATTTTTATTTGTTCTATCGGAGATAGTTCAGAATCTACAATTTTTATATTGTGTACCCCATTTGTAACAAGTTGTGCATTTCCTGCTTCATCATACCTTGTATCAGCGAACTCACCATCTGTTAGTCCTTGAACTCTTGATGTTTTATCAATGTAATCTAACGTTAACTTATCTCCGTCTAAGGTTAATTTATTTGGTTGTTTTGGTAAGTTTTCAGATTCATTACGGTCTTGTTTAGTTTCATCTAAAAAATGCTTTTTGTAAATATCATCCGCATAATTTCCAATCTCGCTACCTACGATGTCAGCACTCATATCTATAATCTCATCAGATATCGGGGAGCCGTACTCCTTACTAAGCGCATCTTTATCTTTAAAAGTCGCTATCTGTATGACCTCTCCATACTTTTTCACTACCATATAAACTGTACTATCAACTCCAGCAGTAATAAGTGCTTGCATCTCATTCTCTCCAGAATTTATGCCTTCTTCAATCTTCTCTTCCAGTCTTTTAGCAAAATCTTTAACATTTTTAGTAAAATCATAAAAGTCTTCGAGTAAACTATCTTTACTATTACCTTTAATTATTTTTCCCATTTAAAATGCTCCTTTTTTTATACATTCATCAATTGCTTCTTRTTCTTGTTTAACGAATTTAATTGCCAATATACTTTTTAAATATTTAATACTTTTTTGTTTTAATTTATTTTCATCAATTATTTCTTGGAGTTTAGATTTATAATGAAGATAATCTCTCATAAGAACTTTATCTATTGTTTCGTCGCAACTAAATCTAAAGTGATACATTCTATTGTATAGAATCATAATATTTGCATCAAAAAATATTTCATTGTAGAGTCTGTAGTGACGTGGTTTACTTAAAAGATGTTCTTCTATTTCTTTTTGATATTTCTCATTCTTAAAAAATGTTTTGCTAAAACTATATACAGACAATAATTTGGTAATTTTATTATTACTTACCGATTCCAATATTTTAGCTTTTGAGAAACCATATTTAGGATTTAAATGCAGGTTATGTACATACTGATTAAACATCATTAAAAACTGCCAAGCAATATTTTTTTTTATATATTCATTCTCATAGTCAGTTATTTTATGGTTTGCTAAAAGTTCTAAATTCATATATRAGTTTTTCAATAAATCTTTAGMGAACTCTACTCCATTATCTCTCGCAATAGCCCCATTTTCAAGTTTATTTAAACTTCGTTCAACTCCAATAGGATAAAATATAATCATCCCATACCAATAAGCTCTCTCAGCTTCATCTTTTGGGAACTTCTCTATACCTTTGTAGTAAAAGTGTTCTTTAGCTATTTGTATTGGTTTTAGTATTGGGTTTTGAAAGCTTAGTCCTAGTCTGATACCTACTATTTCATAAAGAGAAAATATATGTGCAACTATCATATCTTTTCTTGCTTCTTTTAGATTTTGTGGTGCATTTGTTACATAATTGTTATAAAAACCAATATAAAGATATACATTCCCTAAAAAGAATAAAATCAGAGTTAAAAATGCAAATCGCTTTAAAATATATTTCTTTTTTTTGTTAGCTTTTTTTTCATCTTCTTTTTTATAGTGGAAAGAAGAATCTATATTTGGTATTTCAGCATCTACCATTATGCAACCCTTTCGTTTATTTTAATTAAAAATATTTTGTGTTATTAACATTAAATCATATTATATTATTTTCAGTTATTAAAGATTTAGAATATCCGCTAATATCTTACAACAAGATTAATTAAATACAATTAGATGATGATTATTTTTGTATGTAACTATTTTTGTTGGTAGTGTATCAGAGGAAAGTACTTAAAAAGTTTCAGGGCTGGTTTTAGGTAGTTATTAGCTATATCTGTCAGCACAAAGAGTGTGCTAACAAGGAGTTATTTGTTTAAAAATCCCATAGATTTTTCGCTGTCGAAGTTTGCATCTTTTTCTCTTTTTATCTCACTTACGAAGTCATCTAAAGTAAAAAGAGGTTCATCAGCTACAGCTACTTTGTAGGCTGTGTTTTTAATAACAAGGCTGATTTGTCCACCCGTTAAAGAGTACTTTGCTAGTTCTTTGGCATCAAACTTTTCATCGTATGGAGCGTTAGCAGGAAGCATCTTTTCCCAAAGCTGAGCTCTTTGAGCTTCATCTGGTTTTTTAAACTCTATCTTGTAGTTAAAGCGTCTTGAAAAGGCTTTGTCTATGTTTTCAAGCAGGTTTGTAGTAGCTATAAGCATACCTTTGAAGTTCTCGATTTGCTCTAAAAAGATATTTTGCATYTGGTTRTGCATCTGMTCWGAWCCASTAWTTRYWCCACTMGARCGYGCRCCCAAAAATTGRTYWGCCTCATTWARWARTAAWATAGGTTCTGTYTTTGTTTTTTCACAWARSTCATAAAAAGWATCAAARATTTTRCGAACATTYTTCTCACTYTCCCCWACATACATAGARAGAATYTTWGAACARTCAAARGCAAGWACCTGWCGTTTAAGTGATTTTGCAAGAGAGTATGCAGTCATAGTCTTACCTGTTCCTGCATGACCATAAAAGATTATCCTAGCATCTATACCACTCTTTTTATCTTTTATGCCCCACTCAACAAGACGACCAATAACCTGTTTATCTACTTGACGCATCAAGTTCTCTAGTGTTGTTTGTGTCTCTTTTGCAAGAACAACATCTTCTAAAGAAGTCACTGGGTCTATAAGTTCAAAGATATCTTGTTCTTCTATCAGTGCATTTAGTTTTAAACGCCGTACTTTTTTATTTTTTTGCGGATGTATAATACTTTGCAGTATCTCATCTACAATATAAAATGCTCTAGAGATGCCACCAAAAGGGTTTAGCATCTCTTCATAGTCGATTATTCCATCACTTAAAAGGTTTGAGCCATCTTCTAAAAGCGAACGGTTTYTAATACGCTCATACTCATCCAAAGAAATCAGGTCTATAAGAGTATTCATCTCTCTTAGTGATGTGTCTGCAGCACTATACTCTTCACGAAGAAGTGCTAAGAAGATAATCTCCTCTTTTGGTTGAAACTTCTTTTGTTTAAAAAATTTATCTAAAACAAGTTTTTCCGCAGTCTGCTCAACTCTTTGAACTATTCTCTGTTCTAGCAGTTGAAGTTTATGCTGAACTCTATCGATGCCAAGAGAGTGTTCATGAACGTTTTGACGAATAGTACTCATCTTTTGATAAAGCTCTATTCTAAAAAACTGGTCTTGCAGATATTCCAAATGGTCTGTATATGGTTTAATATCAGGCAGTTCCATATCATGTTCACCATCTTGAAGCAGTTTTAAAAATGATGGAGTAAGACCTACAGCAGTGTTTAAAAGTTCTAGCGGTGTAACTTCAGAAATTTTTACAGGCGTAAAACTCTGTTGATGTATCCAACCAAGTTCAAGAAGTATTTTAACTTCTTGAAGATGACTAAGATGCTCAAAACCTTTATCTTCATAAAGATCATTAAGTAGTTCTAAGACCAAGACATCGTCTTGACCTTCCATATATTTTTTTGCTAGATTTTGAAGCATTAAAGCCTCATTTACACTACACTTAAGTTGTGCAAATATTTGAGACTCTTCTATTTTTTTGTTTTGTAAAAAATCAACTAATATTTTCAATATTATCCTTAAAATTTATAGCTTACTCCAGTAGAAACTATAAGTACATTACCGTTTGAGAATTCACCATCTAAACTATCATTTTTAACAGTTCTACTCTCTCTCATTGAGTAAAGAGCTGCTAAACCAACTTCAATTTTATCATTAACTTGGTAACGTCCACCTAGAGACACTGAAAAAGAGTTTGAATCTGGAAGCTCAAAACCAACTGTTTTCTCTGGAACAGGTGTTTCATCATAAACCATACCAGCCATAAGTGTCATATTATCTAGCTCTTGAGTTATACCTAAACGAAAAGCATTTGTATCTTTCCAGTCCTTTGCAATAGGATCATCAAATGCGGCTGGCATTGGAGAATCATAGCCAAAATCTAAATTCTTATATGCAGACCACATATTTCTCTCGTAAACAAATTCCACTGTTGTTTTTGAAGGTAAAGTGTATGCTACAGCAAAAGAAGCAAAGGCAGGAAGAGGTATTGTTAGAGTTCCACCACCATCATAAATTTTGGTAGCACCGGCATCACTATATAGTTTTGCATTTCCCTCTTCTGTTAAGTTTATCTGTGAACGATATGTAAAAGCCATTTCTAAATCTGTTGTTGGCTTATAAGCTAAAGCAAAGTTATATCCATAATCAATAGAATCAGCTGTCATATCACGAGATCCACCAGGAGATGTACTTTTCACAATACCTTCAGAGTGAACTATTCTAAATCCAAATGCAACTGCCAGTTTATCATTAATTGGAATAGCTACAGTTGGGTTAATCTCTACAGCTTGAAGAGTAAACTCTTCTGCTGAATATACTGCGGGCATATCATCCCATCTTTTAGACAAACCACCTGGAGCACAGATACTAAGACCAATACGAGTCTCACCAGCTTTACCTGAAACATAGTGTACAGATGGTATGAAAAAGCTTTCACTTTTAGAATCGATATCATGATTCATCGGTCCAGTTAAAGCATGTGTTCCTTTATAGTTAATCGGATCAAGCCCAATATAAGTCAAATCAACTTCCATATGATTTGTGTCTTCCATAAAAACCATGTTTGCAGGATTGTAGTATGCTGCATCTGCACTTTTGTTGTGTGCGATGTTTGCAGCACTTAGTGCTACACCATTTAGTGATGTCTCCGGAATCTTATATCCACCTGCCATCAACATTGAACTTGCTATTAACGATAATAAAACTATTTTTTTCATTTACTTCCCTTTTAAAATGTCTGCACAATGTTACATAATTTTAGCTTAATTTTCCAAAGAGTATAAAAGTTCTATTTCTTCTTTCCAGATGCTGTCATCTATAGTTTCGAGTACTAACGGTATATCATTCATTCGGTCATCATTCATGATAAATCCGAATGCATCTAGCCCAATTTCGCCTTTTCCAAGAGAATGATGTCTATCTTTTTTTGAGCCCAATGGTGGTTTAGAATCATTGATATGCATACCCATTAGGTAGTTAAAACCTACAATTTTTCCAAAGTCATCCCATGTTTTATCATAAGTKTCTCTTGTTCTTATATCGTACCCTGCTACAAACATATGACAGGTATCTATACAGATGCCAACTCTGCTTTTATCTTCTACTTTATCTATAATCTGAGCTAATTGCTCAAATGTGTAACCAAGGTTACTTCCCTGCCCAGCAGTGTTTTCTATCACTGCTTTTACATCATTTGTCTTATCAAGAGCTATATTAATAGACTCAGATATCAGACTCAAACACTCATCTTCACTAATCTGCTTTAAGTGACTTCCGGGGTGAAAGTTAAGTCTATCAAGTCCAAGTTGCTCGCATCTATGAAGCTCATCAATAAATGCTTCTCTAGACTTTTCAAGCTTCTCAACTTCAGGGTGACCAAGATTTATAAGATATGAATCGTGTGGTAACACATGTTTAGGAAGTATCCCACTATCATCAAGTGCACGTTTGAACTTATCTATAGTCTCAGTGTCTAAATCTTTTGCAACCCACTGTCTTTGGTTTTTTGTAAATAGTGCAAAAGCCTTAGCTCCTATCTTTTGTGCATTTGCTACGGCATTAAAAACTCCACCGCTAGCTGAACAGTGTGCTCCTACAAATTTTTTACTCATTTTATGTCCTTGATTTTAAATATTATTTTATTATTTGAATCTTTAAAAAATGTTACGTTTGAACTCACTCTATAAGTTATATTTACGTTCTCGTCTTCTATCTTTTGCTCAAAACCTTCTGCAGTCTGAACTCTATTTTTTCCATCATATATAGGAAGCCCTAAAAGTATGTTCTGCAAAATTCCTGATGGATATGAGTCATGCAGATAGTCTTTGTTAAAGCCACCCTTAGTCATACAACCTTCACTTGTGCAGATAAGATGGTTTATAGTTATTTTCTCTATCGCTTTTCCTGCAGCAAAAAGTTCCAACTCTATAGACTTATCAGAATTACGCAGGTAACCCACATCAGCAAACTTTAGTTTTGGTGACTTTATAATGATGATTTTTGTCTGTGTGACTTCATAGTTTTTTATACTACAGGCAGTGAACATTAGAGCAAATGCAATTAGTAAATATTTCATAAGTGAGATTATAGCAAGAAATTTATTTTCAATCTGTCATGTTTTTAATAGAAGTCTTTTATTTTATATATAATTAAACTCATCCAATTAAGATTGCTTTAGTATCTCAATGTAGCCAACTCCAACTTTCTACAACTTCAATGATAATATTTAATTAGCTCCTACCTTTATTAAATAATTATAAGATACACTACAAACTATGAACGAAGAAAAAACAATAGCAGGTGCTATAAAATATCTTAATAGTAATAAAAAAAAGTTTATAGAAACATACACTAGAAGCTGTTTTAACTGCTGGTATGAGTGGTGTTGGCAAAACTGAGTTAAGTCAAACCTTAAAAATAGAAAATAATTTTTTACATATAGATACTGACAAAATTAGAGAATACTTTAATACTGTAGGATATAACGGTCAAAATTCTGAAATATTTCAAAGACCTGCTAGTAA
>NVRL01000109.1 GCA_002732645.1 Sulfurimonas sp.
GACCCTATGAGGAAAGATAAGAGCCATCCCCTGCAAGGACTTTATCGTTACTGACCTAATGTACGCACCATCTTTATGCCAATGAAAATAATGCTCTCCAGAATCATGTTTAGAATCTTTATATTCTAAAAGGTAACTTCTATCTTCAAAAACAGAACTGTTTGATGGGATAAGCATATTATCTTTAAGTACTTGGTTATCACTTGTTACTGTACATATTACTTTTCCAATGGTAGAGAAGTTATGTTTTGTAGTTACAATGATGAGCTTATCAGATGAGTTAAGCTCTTCTTCGAGATATAAAAAGAGTGAATTATCGCTCTCTTTAAAATATGTTATTGAATCAATAAAATCAGTTTTTTGTCTAATTTTTCTAATAATATATTCTTGTAAAGATGTGTTATAGAAAAATTTATTACCAATAAATAAAAGATGAACTCTCATGTCTAAACAGCCTTCTAAAGCAAATTTGTGTTGGCTTATTATAGCACCATTATCCCACTTTAAAGAAGAGTTTAATTACATAATAGATATAATCCAAAAATTTTAAAAACTTTTGAGGTACAGATGGATTACAAAGAGACACTACTTTTACCTACTACAAACTTTGCTATGAGAGGCAATCTAATAAACAACGAACCAAAGCGTTATGCTTCATGGGATGAAAATAAAATCTATGAAAAGATGAAAGCCAACCGTAAAGGTGCGCCGAGTTTTACTCTTCATGATGGCCCTCCATATGCAAATGGAAACATTCATATCGGTCACGCACTTAACAAGGTTCTTAAAGACATTATTATCAAGCATAACTACTTTGATGGTAAGTCTGTTCGTTTTACTCCGGGTTGGGATTGTCATGGTCTTCCAATCGAGCAACAAGTTGAGAAAAAACTTGGTGGTAAGAAGAAAAAAGAACTTTTAGAAGTTTCAAAAGTAAGAGAGCTTTGTCGAGCTCACGCTGCGAAGTTTGTTGATATACAAAAAGGTGAGTTCAAACAGTTAGGTATTTTAGCTGACTGGGAAAACCCTTATGTAACTATGGACTACAAGTTTGAAGCAAACATCTACCGTACACTTTGTGGTGTTGCTAAAAAAGGTCTTCTTATCGAGCGTAGTAAACCTGTTTACTGGTCATRGGCTGAGAGAACTGCACTGGCAGAAGCTGAAGTTGAGTATGAAGACAAAGAGTCTCACTCTATCTACGTAGCGTTTGAGTTAAGTGATGAAGCAAAAGCCAAAGCTGATATTGCAGGTAAAGCATCTCTAGTTATCTGGACAACAACTCCTTGGACACTTCCATCAAATACAGGTATCTCTCTTCACCCTGAAGAAGCGTACGTTCTTACAACTGATGGTTTTATAGTCGCACGTGCGCTTTTTGAGTCTCTCCTTGAACTTGGTGTTGTTAAAGGTGAAATAGCAAAAGAAATAAACTCTAAATCTTTTGAAGGTCAAGTTGCAACTAACCCATTAAACGGTAGAACTTCTAAAATCGTTCTTGGCGATCACGTTCTTATGGATAGTGGTACAGGTGGTGTTCACACTGCTCCTGGACATGGTGAAGATGATTACCGTGTTGGATTAAAATATGATTTAGAAGTTATTATGCCTGTTGATGAGACTGGTTGTTTTGATGAGACTGTTGTAAAAGAAAAACTACTTCCAAACCCAGAGGAGTTTGTTGGTAAACTTATCTTCAAATGTAATGACAGAATCTTAGAACTTTTAGGTGATGCACTACTTCATGAGTCAAAATTCACTCACTCTTACCCACATTGCTGGAGAAGTCATACTCCACTAATCTTCCGTGCAACAAGACAGTGGTTTATCTCTGTAGATGAAAAACCACAAGGTGAAGATGAGACTCTAAGAAACATCGCATTAAGCGAAGTTGAAAAGACTCTTTTTTATCCTCAAACTGGAAAAAATCGTCTAAATTCTATGGTTGAAAACCGTCCTGACTGGTGTATTTCTCGTCAACGTGACTGGGGTGTTCCAATCGCATTTTTCAGAGTAAAAGCTACTGGTGAAGTTATTTTTGATGAAAAAGTTCTAAACTATGTAGCTATGATTTTTGAGATGCAAGGAAGTGATGCTTGGTACTCTATGGACATAGCATCTCTTCTTTATCCTGGTTCTGGATACAAAGCAGACGAAGTAGAAAAAGTTACTGATATCTTAGACGTATGGTTTGACTCTGGTTCAACTTGGAACTCAGTTCTTAAATCTCGCAACTACGATGCAGGAGAGTATCAGGCTGACCTATATGTAGAGGGTTCTGACCAACATCGTGGTTGGTTCCAGTCATCTATGTTTTTAAGTTGTGCAGTTGAGCACAAAGCACCTTACAAAGCAGTTCTTACTCACGGTTTCACAGTTGATGACAAAGGTGAGAAGATGTCAAAAAGCAAGGGTAATGTTATTGCTCCTGAGAAAATTTTAAAAGAGTATGGAAGTGAAATCCTTCGCCTTTGGGTTGCATCTAGTGACTACCAAGGTGACTTGAAAATTTCTCAAGGTATTTTAAAACAAATTTCTGAGAACTATAGAAAACTAAGAAATACTTTTAGAATTATGCTTGCAAATATCAATGACTTAGAGACTCTAACTGCTTATGAAGATATGGGTGAATTGGATAAGTGGATTTTAGATGTAGCATCTAATGTATTTGCTGAAGTTCATAAGTCATTTTCAGAGTATAACTTTGTTAACGGGATGAGTCTACTAAACAACTTTATTGCAAATGAGTTAAGCGGTATGTATATCGATRTGACAAAAGACTCTCTTTACTGTGACGGAAAAACGGAAACGAGAAGAATGGCATCTCAGAGTGCGATGGCTATCATCACTAAAAGCTTACTCCTTTTAATGGCTCCAATACTAACTTACACAGCTGATGAGATTGTAGAAAATGCTCCTGCTATCATCAAAGGTGATGCAGAGAATATTTTTGACATGCTTTACGAAGAAATTCAAACTGGTGAGTCTACTTTCAATGCTGAATATATGACTAAAGCTCGTGAAGGTTTTGGAACGATAGTAGATGCACTAAAAAAAGAGAAAATCATCAAAAACACTTTAGAGCTTGTTATCGCTACTGATTCTAAAGTTGCACTTGACATTGACTCTACAGATGCTGAAGACTGGTTTGTTGTTTCATCTGTTTCAGACGCAGCAACTGGAGAAGAGCTTGGAATGTTCAAAGTTGAAGATGATACTTTCATCATCAAAAAAGCAACTGCTTTTAAATGTCCTAGATGTTGGAAATACCAAGCAGCTAGTGAAGACTGCACTTGTGATAGATGTGCAAGAGTTGTAAATGCCTAACTTTGCAGAGCCTGTTTCAACTACATTTATAGCTATTAGCGTAGTTTTAATATTTGTAATGGTTGGTCTAGGAATCGTTGCAGTTAAAAAATTTAAATAAGGAGATTTAGTGATTACATTAAAAGAAGCCCTAAAATTAAATAAAGATGAACTAAATAAATTCAAAGTTGAACTAAAAGCTAAAATAGATGCAAGACCTGAGCTAAACGCTTATATAGATGTAAACAATGTTGGTGAGGGTGTACCTATTGCTATCAAAGATAACATCCAAGTAAATGGTTGGTCAGTTACTTCTGGTTCGAACATCCTTCAAGGTTACATCGCTCCTTATAATGCAACAGTAATTGAAAAAATGAAAAATGCGGGACTTAGTCCATTTGGTAGAACAAATATGGATGAGTTTGCTATGGGTTCAACTACTGAGTCAAGTTTTTACGGTAAGACTCAGAATCCTCACAACTCTGAATATGTTCCGGGTGGAAGTTCTGGTGGTTCTGCTGCTGCTGTAGGTGCTGGTCTTGCTATTGCCGCTTTAGGTAGTGATACGGGTGGATCTATCCGTCAACCTGCTGCTTATTGTGGAATTGTAGGAATGAAGCCAACATATGGTCGAGTAAGTCGTTACGGTTTGGGTGCTTATGCATCTTCACTTGACCAAATCGGACCGATGACTCAAAACGTTGAAGATGCTGCAATTTTGTATGACATCATAAGCGGTCACGATGCTAAAGACTCAACAAGTGCCGACATGAATGATAAAGTTTCAGATAAACTAGATGCGAGTAAGAAAATGACTATTGCTGTTCTTCCAAAGCATATTGAAAATGCAAGTGAAGATTTGAAAAAAGCTTACCAAGTTGCAATAGATGCACTAAAAGCCGCTGGTCATACAATAGTAGAACGTGAACTAATGGATGCTAAGTTTGATATCTCTGCTTACTACATTACTGCAACTGCTGAAGCTGCTACAAACCTTGCACGTTATGACGGCATCCGTTATGGTAACCGCGTAACTGGAACTAACCTTGAAGACACTTTCATAAAGACTCGTAGTAATGGTTTTGGAGATGAAGTTAAGCGTCGTATCCTACTTGGAAACTTTGTACTTTCAAGTGGTTACTATGAAGCTTACTACGTAAAAGCGCAAAAAATTAGACATATGATTAAAGATCAGTATGATGCTATCTTTAAAGATGTTGATTTAATTCTTTCACCTATTGCACCGGGAATTGCACCAAAATTTGGTGAGCTTGAAAACCCGATGGATATGTACTTGAGTGATCTTTACTCTATCAGTGTAAATCTAGCAGGACTACCTGCCCTAGCACTTCCTATATCAAAGTCAGATGCAGGAATGCCAATAGGACTTCAACTTATTGCCAAACCTTACGATGAGCAAACTCTTTTTGATGGTTCTCTTTCTTTAGAGAAACAACTTAACTATAGCTCTTAATATATTTTCGTTCATTCCCACTTTTAAGTGGGAAATAGTATTAAACAACTCTTCTTTTAAATAAACTCAATTCTTATGTTTGACATTTCGTTCACTATAATTATTTTTCTGCTATAATCATCCATTCAAAAGTATCTATTATTATTAGTTAAATTTAATTTCATATAGGTATAAACTTAATTGAAGGATTTTTATTGAAAAGAATAGTATTAATTTGTATTTTGGCGAGCATTGGCTTTTTAACTACTGGATGTGTAATATCCAGTAGGACTTACAACGAAAACTATAAAGACAAACTTACAGAAAGTGTTATTGCATGGACGGATGGTAAAATGTATATTAACAACTATGGTATAAGAAGTAATAAAGAACTTCTTTCCACATGTAAAAAAGAAATAAAACGCGTTAAAAGTGATTTAATTGATACAAGTACTCTAGATGAAGAGTTTTTAGCAAGAAATATGAGAATTCCTAAACTTGAGACTAGTCATAAAAGACTTTTAACACTTTCTACTACAAGTTATCACTCTATAGACACTTCTAACTGTAAACCATATTTTATAGTTGTTAAAGCAAGTTTATATGATGTAGAAAAAGTAACAAAAGATTGGAATGGTAAATTAGATGGTAAGAAAATAAATAAGTTATTTAAAGGAGATGATAAAGTACTAATATGGAGTAGATATTTTAAGTTAAACTTTCATAAGAATAATAGTTATTTAAATGAAAAAGATGTTTTAGATACTTTAACTACTAAAATAATCAATGACTTAGATAAACTAGCTTTATTACCAAAAAAAGTTAAAACACTAAAAGAAGTTGAAGAGACACGTGCTAAAAATAGATTGGAAAAGAATAAGAAAAAAACTATATCTAATTTATCTAAAATAAACTGTAGTAAAATAAAAAGTAATTTAGGTATTGGTTACAGTTCAAAGTCACATGGAATGTGCATAGGTAACATATCTTTCACTGATTCTTCACTAATAAGTTCTAGCAAAAATATGGCATTTTTAAATGCTTCTCAATCTACACATAAATATGAATTAAAAAACAGTACTTGTAATGCTTTTGCACTATCGTATGTTAGTGGCTCTAAAAGTGACAGTGGCGTTAATTTTAATTCAACTTATAAAGATCAAGTATTAAAATATTATGAAAATAACTGTGATGTAAAAAAAATAGATAATCTAAATTTTTTATCTTGTAARAATAATACTGATGAAGGATATTTTTTAGAAAAATCTGATACTTTTGAAAATCGTATTTATAAAAAAGAACTCCTTCAAATGAATAAATCTTGTTTTAATAAATTTAAACAGTATTACAGTAAAGAAGATATTGATAGTAAATGGAGAACACCCCATGGAGTTAACACTTTAGGTTGGGATGCTTTTGGAAAAAACTTATTTACTAGCTCTAAATATGACAAAGATGGGTTCGATATTAAAGGTTGGAATAAACAAAAAATAAATAGATATACAAATAATGAGTATGATAAAGATGCTTATAATTTTGATGGAATTGACATTGACGGTGTTAATAGAAATGGTTTTGATGTAAAAAAGAAAAAATTTATCAGATACGTAAGTGGAGAGAGTTTTCCATTTGAAGTAAAGCAGTTTAAATCTAGTGCAAAAAACAAACTATACAATCGTGATTATTATTCTGACGTAAAGTTTGTTAAACAAAAAGATGGTTTTCAACTTGTTGCAGAAAAGATATATGGGGACAAAGAAAAACCTGAAAAAATTGAGATATATTATTATCGTCCAGAAAAAGGAAAATTTATTGACTTAGAGAATCCTAAAGCTGCAGTTTTTGATAAAAAGCTGATTTTAGAAAAAAAAGAAACTAGATTATTTGATAAAAATGGTCTTGATCAAGATGGATATAATCTAAATAATTGGAATCCCAAACTAAAAWAACATAGAAGTTAAATTTATTTAAAATGATACAAACTAAGTTTAATTACTGAAAGTTTGTTTTTACTAAGCAAAATAGTCGCAATTAGATTACCTTCACATTAATAGTTTCTCAAACTCCACAACTTTGAGAGGCTTACTTTTATAATATCCTTGATAGTATTCACATCCATTCTCTTCTAAGAAATCAATCTGTTCAATATGCTCTGTACCTTCGGCTAGTATCTTATAACCAAGTGCACTTCCCATTGCGATAATTGCTTTAACTATCGCCATGTCATCATTTTCAAACGGCACCTCATCAATAAATGATTTATCAATTTTTAAAATATCAATAGGAAAACGTTTTAGATAACTATATGATGAGTAACCTGTACCAAAATCATCAATAGCCAGTCTAATGCCTTTTGCACGAATGGCGTGAAGCATCCCTACTGCTTCTTCCTCACGTTGCATTACTGCACTCTCGGTCAGTTCTAGAACTAATTTATCAGCTGTAAAACCTGTTTCTTTTAAAGTAGTTTCAATCAA
>NVRL01000110.1 GCA_002732645.1 Sulfurimonas sp.
TAGGTAATGATGGAGATGACATAATCTTTGGTAACTCTAGATATGACTATATATCTGGTGAAGCCGGTAATGACCTACTTATTGGTGGTAGTGAGAGAGACTACCTCTTTGGTGGCACAGGTAATGATAACCTTTACGGTGACTCAGGTAATGATCGTTTATATGGTGAAGAAGGTAATGATTCTTTAGTCGGTGCTACAGGTAATGATAGACTATATGGTGGTAAAGGTGATGACTTACTCTTTGGTGGAACTGGTRGTGATACTCTAGATGGTTACACAGGAAGTGACACTTACCATTTCAATATAGGTGATGGACAAGATACTATATATGAGTACTCAAAAAGTGGAAGTAGTGATATAGATAAAATAATCTTTGGTAAAGATATAAACAGAGATGACATTAGTATCACAAGAGATGGTAGAGACTTAGTTCTTAGCGTAAATGATAACGATTCTATTATAGTTGAGTCTTGGTTTTATGATGATAGATATAAAGTAGAGAGTATAGAGTTTGCAGATAATACATCACTGTCTATAGAAGATGTAAACTCTATGGTTGTACTTGAAGGTACGGACTATAAAGATAGATTAATTGGACTAGATGATTTAGATGATAAAATCTTTGCATTTGGAGGAAGTGATAAACTCTATGGCTACGGGGGAGATGACTTCTTAGATGCAGGAGATGGTAAAGATAGATTATATGGAGGTAAAGGTAATGATACGCTAGTCGGTGGTACTGGAGATGACAAGCTGGATGGTTACAAGGGAAGTGATACTTACCAGTTTAATAAAGGTGATGGTAACGATACTATATATGACTACTCTNAAAAATATAGYGAGGACATAGACAAGATAGTCTTTGGTGAAGATGTAACAATAGATGATATTAGCTTTGTGATGAAAAGGGGAGACCTCCTTATTCAATATGGTGATAATGATACTATAAAAGTTAATAATCAAAAAAATGATAAAAACCAAATAGAACTAATAGAACTCTCAGATGGTAACTACCTAACAAATGATGATATAGATTTGGTTATCCAACAGATAAACTCTTATGGACATGATAACGGTATGCATCATATAAATAACAATGACATACAGAATAATCAAGACCTAATGAATATAGTGAGTGGTGCTTGGAATATTTAAAACTTTATGCACTAGCCTCTCTACTACTTAGCCCAACTTTATGGGCTGAGTCTATAAGCCTACAAGAGTTATTAAATTATACGACAGAGAATGCAGTTATCCTGAAAATAAAACAAACAGATGCTCTTATTGAATCAAAAAATGTTCAAATTGCTAAGTCAGCTTACTATCCAATTTTGAATGTCGGCTACAATGCTGAATATAATCAAGCACAAGATGGTATTCCTTTTGGCAGTGAGTCTGTTGGAGGAGTTACTATCACCAATGGAACTAGATATCAAAGTTTTCTGGCATTTTCGTTAAATTATGACCTATATCACTTTGGAGTAACAGATAAGAAAGTTGAAGTAGCATTTAGTGAGTTAGATATAAAAAAGATGGAGTGGTGTTCGCAAGAGAAGCAACTCCATCAAAAAATTCTCCAATACTATTCTAGTGCATGTAAAGGAACTACAGAGATAGATTACCAAACTCAGATGCTAGAACTGCGTAAAAAGTTATACGATATGAAATCAAGGTTATATAGAGCCGGTAAATATTCTAAAGTTGATTTAGGAGATGAAGCTATATATATTATGACTATTCAAAGAGATATTGAAAATATATCAATGCAGTACCAAGAAGATATTATAAGACTCTCACAGTTAAGTCATAAAGATCTTAGTAAAGATATAAAACTCCTTCCTCTTAATACAAATTTAGAAAACAATTCTATTCAGATATATGATGAAACTACAGAAGGTGTGATTTTCAATAAGAAGATTTCCCAGAAAAAAGATGAAATCTCCGTGCAGTTTCGTGAACAACTTCCATCAGTTGGACTCTACAGTAATTACTATTATTATGGATCACATCCAAAAGAGTACGACTTTACTATCTCACATATAAATAAGAAGAGTTGGAATGTTGGACTGGCATTAAAATATAATATTTTTGAAGGCTTTAAACATAGTTCAAAGGAACAAAGATTGAAGTTGGAACTACTTAAATTAGAACAAGAATTAGAAGATTCTAGACATAATTATGCTTATGAAGCCAAATCAAAAATAACAAGAATAGATGAACTAAATACGCTAAAAGAGCATGAACAACATTTGTTAGATGAGAATTATAGAAAGATAGAGATGCTAAATAGATTACATAAACTTAAAAAGATAGACAGTCTTACTAAAATAAATGCAGAGTATGAACTTTTAGAGAGAGCTTTAAATATTGAGACTAGAGATATTGATGCTGCATTTGAGAGTGCTTCGTTAAATATACTACACAGAGGAACTAATCAATGCAGTCCGCATTAACAGCTCTAGAAATCGCCGGAAAGCTTAATCGTATTCCTATAGATAGTAGAGGTATAGTAAAAGAGTATGCACTAAGTGAAGATGAGCCTTCTATAGAAGAGTTGACGAGAATCGCAAAACATCAAGGCTTTCGCAGTAGTATTAAAAAGCTTCCAATTGAGAAGATTGTAAAAAACTATCCATTACCTGCAATAGTATTAAAAGAAGATGGTACTTATATGAGTATCATACAGGTTAATGAAGAAAAGCAAGAGCTTTTAGTTTTTGACGCAAGCTCTAAAGAACCATATGTTATGAGTTATGTTGATTGTGAAACTATTAGTAGCGGTAAGACTATAGTTCTAAAACATAAGATGCTATCTCAACAAGTAAGGTTTGGGTTTGGGTGGTTTTATGCACAGATGCTCAACTATAAAAAAATTATAGGTGAGGTTCTAATAGCTTCCTTTATTTTACAGCTATTTGGTTTGGTAACACCACTTTTTACTCAAGTGATTTTAGATAAAGTTTTGGTACATAGGTCTATGACTACACTTGATGTGCTAGCTATTGCATTTGTTGCAGTTGCAGTATTTGATTTTATAATTAACCTTATACGAAACTACATGTTTGTACATACAACCTCTAAGATAGATTCAAAGCTTGGAGCTAAACTGTTTCATCATCTTTTAGCTCTTCCAATCGCATACTTTGAAAAACGAAAGGTTGGGAATATAATTGCCCGTGTACGTGAGCTCGATACTATCCGTGAGTTTATAGCAAACAAATCAATCAGTGTAATTTTAGATGTAATGTTTTCGGGTGTATTTGTAGCTGTAATGCTACTTTACAGTGTGAAGTTGACTATGCTTGTTTTAGCATTTGTAACAGTTATAGGATTAATTTACTTCTTTATTACACCACAACTTCGAAAGCGTCTTGAAGAAAAGTTTCAGATGGGTGCTCAATCAAATGCTTATTTGGTTGAAGCAGTTACTGGGGTACAGACAGTTAAGTCTTTAGCTCTTGAAGGTTCGATGCAGAGAAAGTGGGAAGACTACTTAGCTAAGTATGTAAACTCAAGTTTCCATTTGAGTAATCTTTCTAACGTTTTAGGTGGACTCTCAGGAATGTTACAAAAACTAATGACTATTTCAATGCTCTATGTAGGTGTATCGTTAGTGCTTGAAGGTAAACTAAGTGTTGGTCAGTTAATAGCTTTTCAAATGTTTGCTAACCAGTTTAGTGGACCGGTCCTTCGTTTAGTTAATTTATGGAATGAGTTTCAACAAACGCTACTCTCAGTTGATAGAATAGGTGACATTCTTAACACTCCAACAGAACAAAAAAATGATAAAGCTATTACTTTGCCTCATATTGAAGGAAGTGTCAAATTTGATAACATTGGATTTTCATATTCACCGGACATGCCAAATGTAATCAATGGTGTCAGTGCTGAATTTAAAGAGGGTATGAGTGTTGGTTTAGTTGGTAGAAGTGGTAGTGGTAAAAGTACTATTACTAAACTTATTCAACGGTTATATATTCCAAACAGTGGAACTATCTATATAGACAATGTTGATATTAGACATATGAACCCTAAGTGGTTGCGTAATAATATTGGGGTAGTACTACAAGAGAATTTTCTCTTTAGTGGAACTATTAAAGAAAATATCTCTCTCTCACGTCCAGATGCACCAATGGAGCAGATAATAGCTGTAGCACAAATGGCTGGAGCTCATGAGTTTATTTCAGAACTGCCTGAGGGTTATGATACTCAGGTAGGGGAAAGAGGCGCTTCTCTATCAGGCGGACAGAGACAGCGAGTCTCCATTGCCAGAGCACTAATTATTAACCCTCGCATCTTGATATTTGATGAAGCAACTTCAGCACTTGATTATGAGTCTGAAAAGATTATCCAAAACAATATGAACACTATTAAAGATGGAAGAACAATGTTTATTGTCGCACATAGGCTTACTACTGTAAAAGATTGCGATGTAATCGTAGTGATGGACAGAGGCACGATAGTTGAGCAGGGTTCTCACGATGAACTCCTGAATCTTAAGGGCTACTATCATAAGCTCTATACACAACAGGATTAAATATGGGATTTTTTCACACTAAAGATAGACATGAGTTTAAACCACTACTTGTTGAGATAGAAGATCGTCCACTAAATCCACTTGGTCGTGCATTGCTTTGGACTATTATAGTGTTTATGGTTTTAAGCAGTTTATGGCTTTTTCTAGCCAAGATAGATGTAGTTGTAAGTGCTAGAGGAAAAGTAATTCCTCTTGGTGAGATTAAAGTACTTCAACCAATAGAGACAGGTGTCATAAGTAAGCTTTTAGTAAAAGAGGGAGAGTTAGTTCATAAGGGGCAAGTTTTAGTAGAGATAGATCCATCAGTAACTGAAACTAACCTAAAGTCTAAGGAAAAAAATCTAGAGTTATTAGAAGTAGAGACAACGCGTTTAATGGCTCTGATTGAAAATAAAAGATTTATTCCTCCTGCTATATGCAAAGACTCAGCTGTACTTGCAACTCAAGTACTTATTTATAAGACAAGTAAACTAGGATACGAACAACAGCATTTATTAATTGAGAAACAGAGTTTACAAATACAAGAGCAAATTGGATCAGCATATGTAGATAAAAGTCGTTTAATGCAGCATCTTGAAAACGTTAAAAAGAAAGAAGAGAACCTGCAAGAGGTAATAGATATCATTGCTAGAAGTGAATATGATGATGCTCATAAAGAAGTTATAGAGTACGAAGAACAGATTAGAATGAAAGACCATGAKGYAATTCAACTTAATGAAAAACTAAATGAGTTAACTGAGCAGAAAATACTAATAACTCAAGAGTACCAAAACAAACTGCTTGAAGAACTGACTCAAAAACGTAAAGAGGCTACGCTACTTAAAGTTGAGATAGACTCAATAGAGTTTAGAAAAGCAAAACAAAGAATTACTTCTCCTGTTGATGGCTACGTTTCTAAACTTATGGTTCACACCATTGGAGGTGTAGTCACCCCAGCAGAAAAGATAATATCAATTGTTCCAAAAGATGTTCCATTAGTTATTAAAGCAACTGTTCTTAATCAAGATATAGGATTTATTAAAGAAGGAATGGATGCAGCTATTAAAGTGGATACCTTTAACTTTCAAAAGTATGGACTTATTCCTGCCAAAGTTAGCCATGTGTCAGATGATTCTATAGATGATGAAAAACTAGGYCCAGTCTATGAGATTTACTTAGAACTAGAAAAAGAATTTCTCRTAGTTAAGGGTGAAAAAGTATATTTAAATTCAGGAATGAGTGTAACAGCAGAGCTTAAAGTTGGGAAACGACGTGTAATAGAGTTCTTTATTTATCCACTTATTAAATATTTAGATGAAGGAATGAGTGTACGATGAGAATATATATTCTTATTCTATTTTTGCTTATTAGTTCTTTAGTTGCATCTGATGATGGAGTAATTATTAAAGCTCGTAAGTCTGGAGAATATGTTGCGGTAGAGGGGATGAATAACAATCCATTTAGTGTAACAGTTGCTTACAATGCAAACTATATAAATTTAAAAAGTGAGAAAAAGTTACCAATGCTCTTTGTCCTAAAAGCATTTTCTAAAAAAGAAGTTTTAAAACTTCATATAAAGAAAAATAACTTTTCATTTAAAGCTCATTATGACTGGACGATAGGCTCTAAAGATGCTAGACATGATAATAGTTATGTCTATAGACTTCCCTATAACCTCGCCACAAAACAGATGGTCTCTCAGGGCTTTAACGGCAAGTTTAGTCATTATGGTAAAAGCCAATATGCAGTTGATTTCAATATGAAAGAAGCTACTGGCATTTATGCTGCAAGAGAAGGGGTAGTAGTAAAAACAAAATCTGATTCAAACCTTGGTGGAGCAAACCGTACATTTGAAAAATATGGAAACTATATAACAATAGAACATAGTGATGAAACTCTTGCTACGTACTCTCATCTTAAGCAAAACGGTGTAGTTGTAAAAGTTGGCGAGATAGTAAAAAAAGGACAACTCATAGGCTACAGTGGTAAAACAGGATATGCCAGAGGAGCGCATCTACATTTTATAGTATATAAAGCTACAGATGGAAAAAGTAGAAAATCATTTCCTGTTAAGTTTATGAGTGCTAAAGGTGTTATTTTAAAGCCTATTAAAGGTAGGTTCTATGAAGCTAAATAGTTCATCATATTTGTGTTAGTAGCTTATGTTTAAATTATTCTAATGTCTCAATATCTGATATAGTTTTTTATGATTATATGAAGATGCAAAGGTCATATACTTCCATATTGCTCATATGAATTATCACCATTTTGCTACTCAAAGCGCTTATCTGCGGTTACAGTAAGATTTAAATCCATATTTCTAGGGCTTGTGAGCGATATTTTAGGCTCTCATAACGGACTATATATATTTTAGATACATACTAGTAATCACCTAATTTAGGTGCTTCTCAGGAATATAGAAACTTTAAAAAATGTAAACTGTGACCATTTTGCAACAATTATTTTTATTCTAATAAATGTGTCTAGCTTACATGGGACATTCCATACATAAAGATTTAGCAGCTGTATAGCTTTTCCATCTCTAATCTAATTAAATAGTATTCCAATCATCTTAGAACTCTTTCTTATTATCTAATCATTAAAAATACTATGAATTTAAACATCAATAATCTTGTAGTCTAATGGTAGATATAAATCTATTGTTATTAATAAGCACAATTATTACTATAGTACTTCTTAT
>NVRL01000111.1 GCA_002732645.1 Sulfurimonas sp.
ACAATGAATATATGTACCAAGTACACATTATTAGCTAGAGAATATTAATGAGTAAAAAGTTATTTATTGAGACTTTAGGTTGTGCCATGAACTCTCGAGACTCTGAGCATATGATTGCTCAGCTGACTGAGAAAGAGGGTTATGAAGCTGTTGATGACTTTAGAGAAGCTGACCTTATCCTGATAAATACATGCTCAGTTAGAGAAAAACCTGTTTCAAAGCTTTTTTCAGAGCTTGGTATTTTTAACAAAAAGAAAAAACCGGATGCTAAAATAGGTGTTTGTGGTTGTACAGCTTCGCATCTTGGTGAAGAGATTATAAAAAGAGCACCCTATGTAAACTTTGTATTAGGTGCTAGAAATGTATCTAAGATTACCGAAGTTTTACACAAAGACAAAGCGGTAGAGATAGACATTAATTATGATGAGAGTGAATTCGCTTTTGATGACTTTAGAACATCCCCCTATAAAGCTTTTATAAATATATCTATGGGCTGTGATRAATCATGTACTTACTGCATCGTTCCTAAAACTCGCGGTGATGAGATATCAATACCTATAAATTTAATTATAAACGAGTCGCAAAGAGCGGTTGATAATGGAGCAAAAGAAGTTTTTCTTTTGGGACAAAACGTAAATAATTATGGTCGCCGTTTTTCAGGAAACCACGAAAAAGTAAATTTTACAGAACTTCTTAGAAGACTTAGTGAAATTGAAGCTTTAGAGAGAATCCGTTTTACATCTCCTCACCCTTTCCATATGGATGATGAGTTTATAGAAGAGTTTGCAAGAAACCCAAAAATCTGTAAATCTATGCATATGCCTCTTCAAAGCGGCTCAACAAAGGTTTTAAAAGATATGAAAAGAGGCTACTCAAAAGAGTGGTTTTTAAATCGTGTGGCAAAACTTCGTGCTGAATGTCCTGATGTTAGCATCTCTACTGATATAATCGTTGCTTTTCCGGGTGAAAGTGATGAAGATTTCCAAGATTCATTAGATGTTATGCGTAAAGTTAGATTTAATCAAATTTTTTCTTTTAAATATTCTGCTCGTCCTGAGACAGAAGCTGAGCACTTTACAAATACAGTAGATGGAGAAATAGCATCCGATAGACTTACAACATTGCAAAGTCTTCATATAGAAATCCTAGATGAGATAAATGCAACATCCCTAGGCAAGACTTACAGAGTTTACTTTGAAGATCTTATTCAAGACTACTATGTGAGTGGTAGAAGTGATGATAATATTGTTATCAAAGTTAAAGGTTCTGATGAGCTTTTAGGAGAATTTAGAGATGTTAAGATAACTTCTATCGGAAGAACAATTTTAACAGGTGAAGTAGTTGCTTAAAAAACTAAGTCGTACTCTCGCCCTAATCATAGTACCTTCACTAGGTTCACTTTTGATTAGACTTTTATATATAACAAACAAAAAAGAGTTTCACTCTCCTGATGCAATAGGCGATGAGCCCATTATAATGGCTTGTTGGCATGGCGAACTCCTAATGATTCCGTATGCTTACACTAGATTTAGAAAAATCCCACATGTAAANTTAATAATTTCAGAACATTTTGATGGTAACTTAATAGCAAAAATATTAGAGTTTTTTAAATTCAGTACTATTCGTGGCTCATCTACGAGAGGCGGAGCAAAGGCCTTAATAGCTTCTATAAAAGAGTTGAAAAATGGTTATGATCTTGGTATAACACCCGAYGGTCCTAAGGGTCCCAGGCATGAAGTTGCAGATGGTATAATTGTTATGGCTCAAAAAGCAGATGTAAAGATTGTTCTAGTTGAGATTAAACCTAGTTCTTATTGGCAACTATCTTCTTGGGATAAGTTTGTTATTCCAAAACCATTTGGTATAATACATTATTATATTAGTGATTTAATCGACATAAGTGGTATGGAGATGGAAGAAGCAAGGACTTTAATAAAAAAGGGGCTCGAAACTCATGAAATCTAGAATATTGATTCCAAGTGTAGCTTTTTCAATATTAGTCTTTATGGGTGGCTATTTTTTAGTTAACCCATCTTATGAAAAGTCACTCAAAGCAAAATACTATTATGAAACAGGTGACTATAAAGAAGCCTTGACTCTTGCAAAAGAGGCATTTAGTATTGATGTCTACAACCGTATGGCTTCAACAATAATGGCTCAGTCCATTACCTCATTAAAATATGTTTCATATATTAATGATGCTAAAAAATATATGTATGATATAAATAAAATTGCTACTCATGATGTTATTTCAGATGCAGATAAGGCCAAGATTAGAACAATATGTAATATTATGATGAGTTCATATATAAAGCTTGCTCCTAGCGTTGTAACTGATACAGACTTAGTTGAAGATGCAGCAAGATATCACGACAGTTTTGAGAAACTACTTGAAAAAGTTAATAAGTAGCAAAAGAGTAGAATTTCTACAATATTTAGAAGACTTCAGAGGTTACTCAGATCTCACAATAAAAAGCTATGATGAAGCAATTAAAGAGTCTTTAGAATACGTCGAAATACTTGAAGAAGAGAATCATACTACGATAAACCTTATGCCATATCGCATAAAAATTTCACACTTAAATCCAAAAACAATAAGTAAAAAACTTAGCGCAATAAGAAGTTTTGTAAAGTTTTTGAATGAGGATGGTGTAAAAGTTATACTCAAAGCAGATGAGAGTGTAAAGATTGCTAAAACTCTTCCAAAGCCAATTTCGCATAAACATATAGTCGAAGCACTAAAACATGCTGAGTTTTATGAGAAGTTAGTTGTAACAATGCTCTACACTTTAGGGCTAAGAATTTCTGAACTTTCATCATTGAAGTTGAGTGATATGTCTGATGAGTGGATTAGAGTTTTGGGTAAGGGAAATAAACATAGAGATGTGCCTCTTTTAGAGACAACAAGAGAGCTAATAGATGAATATTTATCCAACAATTAWCCAAARATATTTCTTTTTGAAGCAAATGATGAAAGATTAAGCGAAAACAGTCTAAGATATACAGTTAATAAAGTCTTTAAAAGAGTAGGACTAAAGGTCACGCCTCATCAGCTTCGTCACTCTTATGCGTCGTCACTACTAAACGGTAGTGCTCCAATAGCTGATGTAAGTGAACTACTTGGTCACTCAAGTATGGCAACAACACAAATATATACAAAATTAGGTAGTGCATTGAAACAACAAAACTATAACAAAGCACATCCACTTTGTGGAGATGAGCAGTGTTAGGTAGGCTTTTTGAAGCTTTATACCATAAAGTATTTATCAATATTGTTGTTCAGCGTTCCCATAGCATCGTATATGTAGAAGAGTGCAATACAAAAGGTATGATTAGCAACGACTCGGAAAGTTTTGATACTACAGAATTAAGTAGTAAAATGCATGAGTATATAGACTCTTTTGTCTCAGAATCTCCATTTCACTATATCTCTATTCTRGACACTTCAAATGCTCAAGGTGCAATTCCTACTTGTTCAAGCAGAGATATGTCTGTATTTAACGATATGACATCATCAAAATATATTTGCCATCAGAATCAGTGGGCTTACTATACGTCAAAGCCTAACCTAGACATTATAAAGTATAATTACTCAAAGGTAGGTGTAGACTTTATCTTTTCTCCATTTACTATTTTATCAAACTTTTTTAAAGACAAGATAGACAGCCATTTAGCTCTTTATATTCTTTTAGAAGATAACTATATAACTATCTCTGTTTTTGACAACTCTAAGCTTCTTTATGGAGATCATATAGATATGGATCATGGCGATGATAATGAAGAGCTGCTTATTGATGAAAGCAGTGAAGAGGATATAGATTTAGACCTAGAAGGCAGTATAAATCTAGATGATATAGATGCTATGAGTGATATGGAGGGTCTTGATGACTTTGGAGATATAGAAGACCTGGATACCATAGATGAGATAGATGAATTTGCGGAAACAGAAGAGGATGAAGAAGCGTTTASAAGTGAGGAAAATGAAYCTTCTGTGGATGATGGAAGTGGCTTCAATGAAGACTATCAGAGATTTTCACTTATTCAGAGTTCTATAAATAGGTTTTATAAAGACTATAGATATGAAAGTAAATTTGTAGAGAGTGTTTATATTGCAGATGCTATAGGTGTTAGTGGAGACTTAAAGAGATACTTGGAAGAAGAGATGTTCTTAAGTGTCTTTGTGAGACACTTAGACCTTGGTGCTGAAGTTTGTGAGATGGCAAAGGCAGATTTAAAATGAAATATAGCTATATAAAAGCAAGAAAAAAGAGTGTTTTCTCATCTGAGTTACAACTACTTTTTAGTTTTTTTAGCATCACTCTTTTCATGTTGTTTTTAACATACCTATTTTTAGTTTTTAAAGATTACCGTTTTGAGCAAAACACTAGGGAGATTATAGAAAAAAGGGCTGAGTTAGAGTCTAGTACTACAAATATGAAGGCTCAAATTACATTTATAGAAAAAGAAGTTCTTCTTAGTGAAAGAATTAATACTAAAAATACTGTTTTAAAAGATTCAATAGCAAATCTATTTGATTTAGTACCGCAAAGAATCACTCTATCAGAAGCCTCTTTACTTAAAAATGGACTTATTCTTTATGGTATTACTCCAAATAAAGATGTCTATAACTTTATGCTTCAAGCCCCTCTACGTTCTATATTTCACAGAACATACAGCAGCTTTTATCCAGCTCCAAATGGATGGCTTAAGTTTGTATCTACGAACTACATTGATGAAGACGAACTAGCATTAGAGTCTCCTGATTTTAATAAAGAAGAGGAGTCAGATTATGAAGATTAATATATCAAGACAGAGTATTTATCTGCTTGCTCTATCTATATCTTTACTTGTATTTGTTCTTCTTTTCTCATTTCTTGTATTGATTCCAAAAGGAAAAGAGTATAGAGAGCAGAGAAGTCTACTAAATAAAGACCGCATGGAGTTTAGAAGGTATCAAGAGTTTAGTGATTCTACTTTTGATAAGCTAAAACAACTGCAGTCTGATAATGTGCATATAATTACAGCCTTTGATAAGTCATTTAATAGTGAGAGATTTGAGAAACAACACAATCCATATTTTACAACACTAAAACTATCTAAAAAAGAGGCTTTAGAAAATGAAGATGAGTTCACGGTATATGAAGTAAATACAACTTCATCTATTAACTCTCCACAGAGTTTTTACGAGTTCTTAGATGCTGTAAATAAGGGTGATTGGATAATAGGTATTAATTTTCCAATAAACTTTAAAAGAGATCATGAACTGATTACTTCATCATTTACGATGAAGGTTTATAACACTCAAAAAATATCAGCTAAGTAACTCTTTTACTTTTTCAAATACTTCTTTATTTTGAAAAAGAAATGGACGAAGTTTTGGCTCAATCTTTAAAACTCTACACACCTCTTTAAACTCATGAGACATGCTTATTTTAGAATCATTTTTAGAATATGGAACTATAAATATAAAGTCCCTGTTGTTTGAAACTATAAATTTTCTTCCAACAACTAGAACCTTTTCATTTTTTAATAACTCCCTCTCACTTGCACTTAACATATAGAGTTTTGACTTCAAAACCTTATCTATAATAAATATATCAGCTCTTAGTTTGTTTAGACTTTTAAAGTATGTTAAATTACCGATATGCTTGATTTTTACTTCTGGTATCAAACTCTCCCTATCCTCATCTATATAGTCAAAGCTTTTCTTGATTCCGCTTAGATATTTATCTAAAAGAGGAGCAGAATAGTTATGTCTAAAGGAGTTTCTTTTTATCTCTTCATTTTGGTTAGTTTCATCTTCAAAATATTTTATTTTATCATTGGAAAGATAGTTATACAGCTCTTGTTTGTCTAGATGCAAAAGAGGGCGGACAAGAGTGTAAAAATCTCTTTGTTGAATTTTTTGCATACCAGCAATTTCAGCACATCCAGCTCCCTTACAAAACTGCATCAGCATCCATTCAAACCTATCTCCAAGATGATGAGCAGTTAGAAGGTTATCATATCCATGTGAAGATATTAGCTTTTGGAAAAAGTCATATCTTATTTCTCTAGCTTTTGATTCAAAGTTTTTACTGATTATTGGAGCTACAAGTGTATGACACTCCAAGTTATGTTTAGAAGCCAACTCTTTTGCATATTTAACTTCTTCGATGCTCTGCGCTCTTTGGTTGTAGTTTACAATAGCAATATCAAATTTTATGTTTTGTTTTAAATTTCTGTCACGACGAGTTCATTTTTCGGTTTGCCACTCGTAAATTCTTCCGTCTAGTCCACAAGAAAAAATTAATTCATCCCTTGGACTCCAAATTATATCAGTTATCAAATTCTAATGTCCTTTCAATAATATCAAATTTTCCAATGTATAACTATTATAAATTGCAATCTATTAATGATAACTATTTATCTGCCTTGGATGTGCTGCAGCAAGATACTACCCTCCATTAGAAAATTTTAGAAAATTTACATTTTTGGTTGAAATTAAATTATATAGTCTCAATTCAGTATTTAGAATATGATAAATTCTTAATTTATCTACAAAACCTATAGCAAGATAATAACCATTAGGATGAATTGCTATACTTTTAATTAAACTATCTTATTTTTAAGTCTCCTCTAATATTTCATCATCTAATTCATTTTCTTCTCCTTCAAAACCTAAAGAAATGAATTTTCTTACCAGTTCACATTTAAATCTCATATAATTCCAAATTCTCACAGTAGAATCTTATTAACAGCATGTAACAAAAAGTGGTCTTTACACACAAATGTCCATAGCTGTTATAGGACCGTTGTGAAAACCGTTGTACAAAAAATCGAAATTTACCTTTTTTTCGTTCAAAGTGCCCAAAGTTCTTTAATTCATCATAAATGCAAATTATTCTGGTGTTTATGGTATAACCTATGTAGCATCGAATTGAGCAATATCACTATTACTATAACCGAAAACCAATTATTCCTCATCTTGAGAAAAAGATATAGAATTTATTAAAAAATTTCTGTCAGAATTTCAC
>NVRL01000112.1 GCA_002732645.1 Sulfurimonas sp.
GATAAAGATGCAACAGAAGTAACACTAAGTGCTACAAAAAGTACAAGTGAAGATGACGGAAGCATAATCTACACAGCTACAATAGCAAATAAAGCTGTAAATGATGTAACAGTTACACTTGATAACGGTGTAGTGATTACAATTGAAGCCGGTGATTTAACAGGTGATTCTACAGCGCAAGCAATTACAAGAGATAATGATGATGGAAGTGGTGAAGATAAATACAATGAGACAGATTCAGTATCTGCAAAAATAGTATCTGCAGTAGAGGATAATGCCGGAGATGTTGGAAGCTTAGAGAACTTAACATTTGATGACACTCCAGCAGTTACTACTATCTTAGATGATAAAGATGAGACAAGTGTAAAAATCACAACTAATAATATAACGGAAGATGACAGTAGTATTACATACAATGTTGAGCTTTCAAATGCGCCTGATCCGACTACTTACGATGCAAGCAATAAGCCGACTGTTCAAGTAGAAGTAGGCGGTGTAACTCATAATGTMGAAGTAGATGCGACGGGTAAAGGAACTCTAACTATTGCTGTTACTCCTGATCCAGATATTTTAAAAGAAGCAAACACTAAGGTTACGGCAGAGGTTACTGGTGTAACTGGTGGAAACTATGAAAAAGTTGTAACTGGTCAGACTGCAACTTCTACTATAAAAGACTCTATAGATACTGTATTTGCAAGAATATCTCACAGTGATACAGCTGCTGAGGGAGATAGCCTAACTCATACGGTAGAGTTATATAGACTTGATGCAAGTGGTAATGCAGTTGCTGTAGAAGTTCCAGCAGGTGAGAGCGTTACAATTAACTTAAGTTATGATCACCATAATTCAAATAAGAACCAAAATTGGGATACTAAAACAGATAAAAATGATTTTGAAAATGCTTTAGATCAGCAGGTAGTAATTACTGAAGGAAACTCGTCAGTGACTTTTACAAATGAAACAAAATATAATAGTCCTCAAGAACAAGATGAATATTATGAAGTGTCTATATCTGATGTAAGCTCACATCCTTTTGAAGATATTCAAACTAAAGGTGAAGCTAGAGGGACAATCATTGATTATGATAGAACTGTATATGAAGATAATAAAAATACAGATAATACATATAATGTTAAATTATTTAATTCTAGTGATGAGATTTTTATAAATGGTAATGATGAGAGCGCTACTTATGGCAGTATCACTATCTCAGGTATTCCAGATGATGTTATTTTAAGAAATGGTTCTGGTACAGAAATAACGGTAGATAGAAATMYGGACTCTGTAACTTTAAGTGCAACAGATTATGACTTAGATGCTATAAAATTATTTACTGTAGAACTTCCAAAAGATAGTAGTACAGACTTTAGACTCTCATATGAAGTGAGTTCAGATGCTGGAGTTACAGATACATTTGATTCTAATATAAAAATTAGACCATGGGTTGATGCTCCTGTTACTCAAGGTGATGAGTCGTATGTTGGTGTTGAAGATCAAAAAATAGATATCTCCGGTTTGATTGTTGATATTGGTGAGAAATATAGCAACCCAGCAAATAGTGAACTTCCTGCAACTAGCACAGACGCTAATACAGATGCAGACTATGATAATGAGATAATAAACAAAGTAACGCTTAACCTAACAACACCAAATACAGAAGTTACATAKWWSTTWASMTYTMMAMMAKGWKRMKYAMCWMRWYMAASWGGTGAAACTATAGAGGTACCAGAAGATGAGTTAAGCTCATTACAAATAAAAGCAGCTAATAACTATAGTGGTGAATTGACATTTGATATGGTAACACAAGCAAAAGATGTTGATGAAGATAGCGGTAACGATGCTAGATATACAGCAACTACAGATATATTAACAGTTACAGTTAGCGGTAGTGCAGATGTTCCTATGCTTTCACTTAGAAGTGTAACTGGGGATGAAGATTCTGGTAGAGATGTTGCAAATCCTTCTGATGGTAATTTTGATTATGCTAATGCTTTAGCATTAACAATAAAAACAACTGCTTCGGATGAGAGTGAGAGTGTTGTAGTACACATAAGTGATATTCCTGATGATGCTTATATTCTTAGTGCTGATGGAACTATACTAAATCCAAAAGATTCTTCTGGAAACTATGTAAGTACTATTATTGTAGCTCAAGATGAATTGGCTGGTTTAAAAATCATTCCTCCACATGATAGCAATGATGATTTTGTACTAAAAGTTCAAGCAGAATCAACAGATAGTGATTATATCGCTGGTACTGGTGCAATTGAAACAAATTTAGGCACAGAACTTGACTTAACTGTATCTTTAAAAGGTATTGCTGATACTCCTACTGCTGAAATTACGGCAACTGGAGATGAAGATAATTGGATAAATATTGATCTTGGTGCAAGTTTAACAGAGGATAGAGGTGATAGTTCTGAAACTCTATATGGAGTGTTAAAAGGTATTCCAAGAGATTGGGATTTAAATATTACAGGACAAGATGACCTAGAAGGTTTAACTTTAGCAGGTTATGATGCTGGTACGACAAGTTGGACACTAAGTGCAGAGTTGCTAGCTAAAGTTATAGATGGAAGTGTAGATATTCAGATTAAAGCACCGCAAGACTATAGTGGAGCAGAAAAAACTTTAACATTTGATGCCATAGCCTCCGAAAATGATGGAGATAGTGCTGTTACAACTGTAACAACTACTGTTGTTGTAAATCCTGTTATTGAAAATTACGGTGATAAAAATTTAACAGTAAATGAAGATGAATGGGTGGCTTTATCTCTTCCTTTAGCAAATCAAAATGATAGTGATGGAAGTGAACATATTGTTGGAAATATTACTTTAGAGATTCCAGCCGGAATATTTATTAAATATAATGGTGTAAGTGAATATGAAAGTATTGGTTCATCTTTAACTCTTACACAGGCTCAAGCAGCAACTATAGAAATAAAAGGTTCCCTACACTCAAACGAAAATAGTGAAATGGATGGGATTACTTTTACAAGAGATATTCAAGATGCAAATGGAACTCCTCAGTCAATTACAACTAATATAGATGTTGATTTAGTTGGGGTAGCTGATGGTTGGGATGTTGGAAGTTATGATGGTTTCCAAGTTCATGATATACCTTTAGAAACTAGCACTATCACTATAGAGACATCAGATGATTCAAGCTCTATCTCAAATATTGTATTTTACTTTAAAAATCCTAGTGATGATAGTATCTCAAAAATCAGAGTAGAAGGTTTTCCAGAGCTAGATAATATTAAGTTAGTAGATGTAACAGACTTTGTTAACACTACATATGGAAGTTATGAGCTTGTAGGATATGCTGTAAAAGCTGGTAATAATGCGACAGGTTATGGTGTAGGAGGAGAGGGACCGTTTACAGAATATAATAACTCTGGAGCTACTCAAACAAGTGATGCATTATTTTCTACTTATACATCTTTATCTGATACTAATATAGTTGAAACATCGTCTTCTTCAGTTCTTGGAGACAATAACGAAACAACACCACTAAATGATATTATTATTAAAAATATTACAGTTGAAGATGCAGCAGATTCAAATGATAATTCTGAAACAGAATACTATATCATTCAAAACAATGTTAATGACAACACTGCTTGGAGTATTAAAGGTGGTATAAATGCAGGTGGTGGTACTTGGATAATTACAGGTGAGGCTTTAGCAAATGCAGAAGTTAAAATAGATAATCTAGCTGGTGGAGATGGAACACTTGATTTAAAAATTACTCCTGTTACAAAAGAAAATGATGGAGATGTTAAATTTGATCCTGCTCATCCTTTTACAATTAACTATACAGTAAGTGGTTCTGGTGGTGGTTCTGGTTTGGATGCTCCTACTTTAGATATTACAAGTGATGCTGATGATGATGCCGATAAAGATCAGATATCAGATGGTGCAACTGGTACAGAAGATATGAAAATCACTAATATAGGCTTAACTGCTGAAAGTAACGGTACCTTGTCATATACAGTTACAGATGTAGTTAAGGGTACATTAGTTGATAYGGATGGTTTATATCTCTTACCTGATGGTACTTATGTAACAACAGATGTAGCAAATATTCAAGTTGATCCAACTGCACAATATAGTGGAGATGTTGATGTAACTGTAAATGTAGTTGCAACTGGTTCTGATGGGCAAGAGACTAGAGAAGATGGGCACTCTGTGCTAATTGATGTTTCTCCTGTTGTTGATGCTGCAGATATTACTAATATGACTCATACAGAGATAGATGCTGGAGAAACTATTTCTCTATCATTTATTATTGGTTCTGCAGATAGAGATGGTAGTGAAACATTAGTTGGTAATGTATCAATAACTCCAAATAATGACACTGGGTCAGTTTCAAATATCACTACGACAAAAAATGCTAATGGAACATATACGGTAACAGCAGATTATGATCCTCAAAATGATTATTCTCATAAAGATTTAAAATTTGATGTTACATATAAATGGGATGATGGAAGTGCTGCAGAAATTGATGTAGCAAATACTTTAACAGTCGATATGAAATCTCAAGTAGATGATATCTCAGCTTCGTTTGATGCAGTAAACTCTGTAGATGAAGGAAATCAAATCGCTTTAGGTTTAACACTTACTCAAGCTGATAGTGATGGAAGTGAGATAGCTTCTGTTGTTATTACCGGAGTACCTACTGATGCTTCATTAACAAAAGGTATCTTACAAGATGATGGTTCTTGGGTTGTAAAAGGCAGTGATGTTGCAACTACATTCCTAGTTCCAGAAGTTAATTTCAGTGGAGATATTACTATCAGTGCTGTTGGATATAACTATGMTATAGCGACTGGTGGTATAACTGACAGTAGTTCAGTAAGTGCAACACAAACACTTACTATTAATCCTGTATCTGATGATGTTTCCGTGTATGCATATGGTTGGGAAGGTAAAGAAAATGAAGATATTCCGGTAAATCTAGATATTGTTATGGACGATAATGATGGAAGTGAAACACTAAATATTACTTTTACAGATGTACCTGATGGAAGTCTGTTTAAAAATGGTGCTCAAGAAGTAGCATCAGTTGGGGGAACTGTAACATTTATTGGACTTACTTTATCAGAAGCTCACGCATTAACATTTAACCCATTAAACAATGATGGAACACTTAATATGACTGCTTCTGTTACAACAGTTGATGGTACTGCTGCAGAGCTGGCAACGGCAAAAGAAGATACATTTAGTATAGTTGTTGAAGCTGTTACAGGTGCTCCAACTATACTAAATACTACAGTTGTAAACGCAGATGAGTTAAGTAGTGGAACTATGCCAATAAGCTTTACAATCACTAAAGTTGATTCAAGTGAGAGTTATGTAAATAATTCAATATCAATTGTTGAAGATAATAACAATGGAACACTAAAAAATGTGAGTGTAGTAGATAATGAAGATGGCACTTATRRMRYWAMWKCTAACTACAAACCAAATGCTTACAATAGCGATAGTGATTTAAACTTTACAGCGTCATTTAGCTGGGTAGATGGAACTGCTGCAGCAAATACTCAAACATTGAATTTTGCTACAACTATAAATGCTGTTGCAAATGAAGCAAATTTAGATCTTACTGATAGTGTTAGAGGTGATGTGAATATAGCGATYGCTTTAGATATAACTTCTTCTCTTGTAGATGCTGATGGAAGCGAGTCTTTAAGTATTACTATTGACACTTTAGGTAAAGGTAGTTTAAATAATGGTACTGATAATGGAGATGGAACTTGGACATTAACAGGTGCAGAATTATCTGACTTAGAGATTACACCAAATACACAAGAAAATTTTGATATTACTGTAACTTCAACTACAGCTGAGTCTTCAAATAATGATACGCAAAGTGTATCTGAAACTATTAGTATTAATGCTGGTGCAAATGATGAGACATTTACTTTAGCAAATAATGATATAGATGGTTTTGCGGGAAGTGATACTCTTACTATTAGTGGAAATGAAAATATTGATTTTAGAAATCTTACAAATACAGTTGAAAATATTGAGGCTGTAAACCTAGAGTCTGGTACTCACAATATCACAATATCTTTAGATAATGTGCTTGATATGACGGATTCAAATAATTCTCTTGATATTACAGCTATTACAGATGATAGTGATGCTATTGAGATAGATACTGCTGGTTGGACAGGAACTAGCACTGATAATGGCAGTGAAACTACTTATACATACACAAAAGACGGCTCTATAGACAGTATTACACTTACTGTTGATGATACTATTGACCAGTCTGTGATATAACAATAAATAACCTCAAATCTTTYTTGAGGTTACCATACTAAACATCCTCTAATTTTGTCTCTAATTTGTCACTTCTATAACTTAGAGTAGAGGCAAAYTTCTCTATAATATTAACAATTTAAAATTTATCTTAACTAGGAACTATAATGAGAACAGTTATTGGCTCGGTAGAAACTCTTAATGGAAAATTCTTTGCAAAAGATGCAGAGGGAAATATAATAGAATTGAAAATCGGTGATGAAATTACTCAAGATATGATAGTTTTTGGAGATGAAGAAAACTCGGCATCTGCTAATATAAAAATGGCGATGTTAAATGATGAAGAAGCTGTAGTAGTTGAAGCTAATGGTGAACGCAGTTTTGATGAAAGCATTAGCTTCGAAGATGAAGAGTTTGACCTAGACCTAAGTAGCGAAGAAGAAGCTGAGACTACTGCAGATGATGAAGATGAAGAATTTGATGAAGAAACTGAATCCGGGGATGAAAAAGCAAAAGATTCTGAGGGTGGATCTGATCAGTTCGCTGCTCGTGATGGTAATGCTGTTGATGTAAACAGTGGACTTAGAAGTGCAAAATTTCAGCTAACAAGTCATACTTTTGAGATA
>NVRL01000113.1 GCA_002732645.1 Sulfurimonas sp.
GGAGAAAATTCATGARAAAACCACAGGCCCTGAAATTTGGCGCGATACTAACGGCGATATAGATATYCTTGTTGCTGGYGTTGGTACTGGYGGTACAATTACGGGTATTAGCCGKTATATAAAAYTGACTAAAAGCAAAGCAATCCAAAGTATCGCTGTTGAGCCAACTGACTCGCCGGTAATTAGTCAAAAGCTTGCCGGTGAAGAATTAAAACCGGGTCCTCATAAAATTCAAGGCATTGGCGCKGGTTTTATTCCAGGAAATCTTGATTTAGAAATGATTGATGGTGTTGAACAAGTATCAAATRACGACTCAATGACCATGGCACACCGTTTAATGAAAGAAGAAGGCATTCTTGCGGGTATTTCATCRGGTGCMGCKGTAGTTGCTGCTAAGCGCCTTGCCGAGCTGCCTGAAAACTCAGGTAAAGTTATCGTCGCTATTTTACCAAGCTCTGCTGAACGTTATCTTTCTAGTGCTTTATTTAGTGWTAGCTTTTCTGAAAAAGAATTAGTGCAATAAGGCTAACTTYCTTTTTATAAAAAAAGGTGCTTCGGCACCTTTTTTATTGAATAGTTTATGATAATTACGCTATGCTTAGCTTAATAATTGYCAATTTACTTATAAACCTAACTTAGAATAATCAGCTTATGTATAAAACATTTCCTTTAGTTATTTTGTTAATACTTTTTCTTAGCGCTTGCGGTGGCGGCGGTGAAGAGGAAGAAATTAGCGAAATAGATAATCCTAAACTTGTTGCCGTTGCTTTTTTTGAAGCCATCTATAACGAGAAAGATATTAACAAAGCAGCCTCTGTTTGTTCGCCTAAATTGGCACGTTTATTATTACACTACAAAACATCACAATCGGTTGCTAGACACCTATTTAATATGTCTTTTGAAAAGGTTACTGAAATTAAACCTGATGATACCGGCGTTAAAGTTCGCGAACGATTTAAAGATAAAGCGGTGGTAACTGTTTACTTAGAAGGTTTTTACGATGAAAGTAAAATAAAAGACGTTAAACGCCTTTTATTAATTCAAAATGATGATGACCAATGGGTGATTGATGAGATTTTAAAAGATCCTTTTTAAAAAATCTCATCATACTCAGCTCTTCATTTAATATAACGATAAAAACTCAATCGTTTTTATCGTCATTATCTTCGACAATCGTTACCGTTTTTTGAGTTAACTTCACTCTTCCTGAATTAACCAGTGCTTGCCTTAATACATATTCAATTTGTGCATTAACACTACGTAATTCATCATCTGACCAACGTTGCACTGCGGCTAATACATCTGGGCTGATGCGCAAAGGAAAGCTTTTTTTAGCTGCCATAATAGCTCCTAAACCCCATAATTAGTAAAGGCTACCAGTATTAACCACTGGTTGCGTACTCTTGTCACTACATAACACTACCAATAAATTACTGACCATGGTCGCTTTACGTTCTTCATCAAGCTCGACAATATTTTTTTCTGACAACTGGGTCAACGCCATTTCTACCATACCGACCGCGCCATCAACAATTAACCTTCTCGCGGCTATAATTGCAGAAGCTTGTTGCCTTTGTAACATCGCATTGGCTATTTCAGGGGCRTAAGCTAAATGACTKATKCKMGCTTCATGCACCTTAACGCCTGCTTTRCTTAACCTATCTTGTATTTCATGCTTTAATGCCTCAGAAACTTCCTTGGGGTGGCTGCGTAATGCTATTACATCACCATCATGTTGGTCATAAGGGTAACTGATTGCCATGTTCCGTAATGCTGATTCACTTTGAATATTGACAAAACTAATATAGTCATCGACGTCAAAGGTCGCTTCGGCAGTATCATTTACCGACCAAACAACCACAGTCGCAATTTCTATCGGGTTACCGTGATTATCATTCACTTTCATCTGGCTAGATTCGAAATTACGAATTCTTAATGAGATGGTTCTAGAAGCAAAGAACGGAATGGTCCAGCGTAAACCGTTCGCTTTTACTGAGCCGACATAACTGCCAAATAAGGTCARTATCTTAGCTTGATTTGGCTCTACCATAAAAAAACCAGGCAGTATAAATATGATCGTTAACAAAGGAGCAAAAAACCAAAAATTAACTTGGTCACTAATAATTTGRCTAACTATATAGCTAACCAACACAACTATTGCTGCCAATAACACGGTAAGCATGCCGTAGCCATTGATTGAAAAACCATTCTTCTCTTTCATGAGAGYTCCTTAAAACACAAATATGATATCAAAACGATATCATATTAATATACTCTAATATTTATAGTTGTCAAATAACAAATAAATAAAAAGCCCCAAACTCGTTAAAGTTTGGGGCTTGTGTTTTAGCTTGTTGCTTATTACTTGTAGCTTGTAACTTGTAACTTGTAGCTTGTAACTTGTAACTGTTTTTTAGTGTTCTACCGCCATGATTTCGTATTCAACCATGCCACCGGGGGTTGAAATTTCAATTTCACTATCGACTGACTTACCGATTAAACCACGAGCAATAGGTGAATTAATTGAAATTCTACCTTGCTTAATATCAGCCTCATCATCACCAACAATCTGATATTTAACTTCAGCTTCAGTATCTATATTGAGTAATGTTACTGTGACACCAAAAATCACCTTTCCTGTGTTAGGAATTTTTGAAACATCAATAATTTGTAAGTTACCAAGCTTACCTTCAATTTCTTGAATTCGACCTTCACAAAAGCTCTGCTGTTCACGAGCAGCATGGTATTCAGCATTTTCTTTTAAATCGCCGTGTTCACGTGCTGTGGCAATATCAGCAACTATGGTCGGGCGTTTAACTGTTTTTAAATGGTTTAGCTCTTCACGTAATGCATCAGCGCCGTGAATTGTCATGGGGTATTGACTCATAATTTTAATCTTTTTATTTAAAATGTAATAAATGTAAATACAATTATTACTAAAAAATTCAATATTCGTTTATCTAAGTAAAGCACTAAAATACCCTTTTTATATCTATAAACTTAATGATACCATATAGCATAATAAGTGATATGAAAAATGCAATCATAATATTTGATATAAAATAAACTAAACTAAAAAGTAGCATATTAACAAAGATAGAAAATATTACGACTTTACTATGTGCCCAACCACTTTGAGTAAGTCTTTGATACGCATGTTTTTTATGTGCATAACTTAACTTTTCACCATTTTTATATCTTCTGAGTAGTGTTAGAGTTGCATCAAACCAARACAGTCCAAAGAGAACTATCCATATCCATAAATTTGAACTTTCAATATTTGCATAATATATTGTGAAAATTGCTACATTATAGCCAAGAAGTGTACTACCAACATCTCCCATAAATATCTTCGCTCTGTGCCAGTTCCAAACTAAAAAACCTAATACTGCAAAAATTAGTACAAGAAAATGATTTCCACCAAAAAGTAAAAAACCTGCTAGTCCTAAAAAAACTGCCTCACTTCCAGCATATCCATCAATACCATCTAAAAAATTGTAAAGATTTATAAACCAAACTATCATAAAAAAGGCAAAGATATTTGTAAATATTTGATTTTCTATAAAAAATAAACCTACATCAAAACTTCCCAAGCCACCTAAAAAATATAACCCGGCTATAGCAACTAATGTCTGAGTAACTAATCTTACTCTTGCACTAAGTTCAAACAAATCATCGAAGTAGCTAACCACAGATACAACAACTCCAACCATTAAAGCAAAATACAAAGAACTGTTTATATCATCTGTATAATACAAATACGATATTCCAATAAACCAAGTAGTAGCTATTGCTATCCCTCCACCRTGAGGAATTGGAGTAGTATGAGAACTTCTATCATTTGGTATATCTACTAGTGATTTTTCAATTGCATAGTTTTTTATAGCATATGTCAGAATTAAAGATAATAAAAACAAAACTATATAAATCATTTACTTCTTCCTTTAATCATARATCGTATACCATCTTCAACGCTGTATGGAAGTGAGGATTTAGCCTCACCAAAAAGCCTCTTCATAGTATCACTATTATCCACCTCCAAACTCTCATAAAGCCTCTTATGAAAAGACGGTTTCAACAACTTCAACAAACTATCAAAAAACGGAATTTTAACAAGATAAACTTTTTTATCCAACTCTTTTGCTATCRGTTCAATCAACTTTGTTGTACTGAATGGCTTATTATCAGATGCTAAAAATATACCATTTACTTTATTTTGGATTATCGCATCTATCATATAACAAAGATTACCAATGTAAATCATACTTCTCTTGTTATCAATTTTTCCAAAAGGTAAAACAGGAGCTTTATTTACTAAGTTTATAAGATTTTTTATATTCGCTTTTACGCCATAACCATAAACTATAGGAGTTCTTATAATTGAAACTTTAAAATTGTCATCTTCCAACTTTTGAACTTCAAGTTCTGCTCTTAGTTTGCTTTTCCCATAATCATCCTGAGGTAAACACTCACTATTTTCACTATAAATGTCATTGCGAGCGGAGCGTGGCAATCCAATACTTGTCTCTTCCCCATAAACCTTAACCGTACTCATAAGAATAAAATGCTTAACTCCACTCTCTTTAGCTTTTTTGGCTAAGTTTAAGGTTTGTGTTACATTAACTCTTTCATACTCTTCTGCACTCGCTCCACCCATCTGGTGAACTAGTGCTGATAAATGGACTATTGTCTCTATGTTTGATAAATTCAACTCTTTAAAATCATTATTTAAAAAACTAAATATTCGTATTTTATATTTGTATTGATATTTATTTATAAAATAGCTACCTAAAAAACCACTTGAACCAGTAATCAGTAACTTTTTCATTTTTTTAATATCTCCAAAAATTTTCTAGGATATTTAGAAAATATTTTAAATATATTTGTGTCAATATTATTATCACTACAAACTTGAAGTTGCTCTTTAGATATAAGCCAAGTAGCTTTTAATCCACCAGTACTCACTCCACCAATTCGCATCTTTACAGACACTTCTTTCATGTAACTATAGCTTATTTTATGAGTGTATAAAAACCTAGCCAATATATCAAAATCAGCGCCAATCTTTAAATCAGTTCTAAATACTCCATATTTTTCATACACCCATCTTTTTACAAAGAATGTAGGATGAGCTGGCATCCAACCATAAGCAAATTTTTGAGGATTAAAGTGACTACTATCATAATACCTTACTGTTTTTTCAAGATTTTCAGGCTYTACATAAACCAAATCAGCATATACACTATCGCACTTTTTATCTTTAAATTCTTTAACAACTTTTTCTATCACTTTATCATCTATATAAAAATCATCACTGTTAAGTATACCTACTATGTCACCAGTTGCTAAAGATATACCTTTGTTCATAGCATCGTATAAACCGCTGTCTGATTCACTTATAAACTTACTTATAGTATCTCCATAACTTTGTACTACCTCAATAGTTCCATCCGTACTTGCACCATCTACTATGATGTACTCTATATTTTTATATGTTTGGCTTAGTACTGAACCTATAGCATCTTTTATAGTCTCCTTATTGTTCCAGACTACTGTTATGATTGATATTTTCAAATTTTACTCTCCAAAATATCTTTATAAATTTTTATTTGTTTTTCAATAATATAATCATTTTCATATAATTTTGCAGTATCAATGGCATTTTTACATAATTCCGTATATTCTTTGTATCCATTTGATTTTTCTATAACATCTTTCAAATCAGTTCCTTTACTTAAAAACCCATTCTTACTATCATTTATAAAGTCACCTCTTGTACCTRCATCAAATCCAATCACAGGTACTCCAAAACTCATAGCTTCTATTATTGTTAAACCAAAAGTTTCATACCAGATTGATGATTGAATAAGATATCTTGAAGATGCAATAGCTTTTAATGTTTCATCTCTACTGCATTTACCTTTAAATATTATATTTTTTTTATTATATTTGACTTTCAATTCTTCTTCAATATCTCCGCCACCTATCAGTGTTAACACAAACTTCGCATCAAGTTGTAACCAAGTATCTAGTAGTTCATATACACCTTTAGACTCTTCAAGTCTTCCTACATATATGTAATCTTTTTTTTCTTTTTTCATATCATAAGTCATATTTAAACTATTTGGTTTTAGTATGACTTTTTTTTCATTTATACCAAGTAATTTAACTTTTTCTTTTTGAAAATTTGTAAGAACAAAAAAGTAATCTATGTTATCAAACACTTTTGTAAGCCTATAAAACCAAAAAGAAAATTGAGCCACAAAACTTTGAAGCAATGACTTACGATAACACTTATTTATTATACCAGCAAAAGAAAATTTATTATTTACACATTTTTCACAAATACCAAATCCATCTCTATATAGTATACCGGATATACACCATAGTCTATAATTATGTAAAGTATGAATAACCTTTACTCCACTATCTTTAGATGCTTTAAATGTGCTGGAAGAATAAGCTTCGATTCAATTAAAGAGAAGATTAGAACAGGAATTACAATTGCTGCAATTTGAGCAAATAAAGCACCACGTCGTCCTTCCATCATGGCTAATGGAACAAATGCTGCTATTGTTGTTAGAACTCCAAAAGTTACGGGTGCGGCAACTTCTTGAGTTCCTTCAATTGCTGCTTGTAGTGGGCTAATTCCTGTACTTAATTTTTTATAAATATTTTCACCAGTTACAATTGCATCATTAACAACAACTCCTAGCACAAGAATAAATGCAAATAAACTAATAATATTTACTGTAACTCCTAGAAAAGGCATCAAAATAATTCCGCCCATGAAACAGACAGGAATCCCCATACTTACCCAAAATGCAACAGCTGGTCGAAGAA
>NVRL01000114.1 GCA_002732645.1 Sulfurimonas sp.
TGATTGGTTGCGGAAGCAAGATTTGAACTTGCGACCTTCGGGTTATGAGCCCGACGAGCTACCGAACTGCTCTATTCCGCGATATTTAAAAAGGGTGGATGGGGATATAGGATTCGAACCTATGAATGCTAGCACCAAAAGCTAGTGCCTTACCACTTGGCGAATCCCCATCATTTTAGTAATTGGTTGCGGAAGCAAGATTTGAACTTGCGACCTTCGGGTTATGAGCCCGACGAGCTACCGAACTGCTCTATTCCGCGGTGTTTAACAAACTCTATTAGCATGTTTGTTGGAGCGAAATTATAGGCAAATAGTTTTTTAAAGTCAAGAGAAACAGGGCTAAATTCATAAAATTTGTTTTGAACTCTTTTTAATGAACTTTTTTGTATAATCCAAGCAAATAAAAAAAAGAGAATATATGACACCTACACAAAGAGTATTAGAAGCGATCCAAGAGATTAAAAAAGGTAAGATGGTCATCATGTGTGATGATGAAGATAGAGAGAATGAGGGTGATTTAGTTTATGCCTCAGCTTTTTCAACTCCAGAGCATGTTAACTTTATGGCTACACATGCAAGAGGACTTATCTGTGTCGCTCTTAGTAACTCTATAGCTACTAGACTTGAACTAAATCCAATGATTAGCTCAAACACATCTTCTTATGAGACAGCGTTTACAGTCTCTGTAGATGCTAAAAATGCTCTTACAGGTATTTCAGCAGGTGAGCGAGACGATACTATTAAAATTCTTGCAAATCCTATCTCTCATGCTGATGAGTTAGTTAAACCTGGACATATTTTTCCTCTTATTGCTAAAGAGGGTGGTACTCTTGTAAGAACTGGTCATACTGAGGGTTCAGTTGATCTTTGTCGTTTAGCAGGTCTTAGTGAGTCTGGAGTTATATGTGAGATCATCAAAGCAGATGGAACTATGGCTAGACGTGATGACCTTGATATTTTTGGAGCAGAACATGACCTTAAGACTGTTTTCATCTCAGACATCGTTGAATATCGTTTAGCAAATGAGAGACTTGTACATGAGACTAAAGTTGAAGAGATAGACTTCTTTGGTGTAAAAGTTAAACAACATACTTTTGAAGATCATGACAAGGTAGAACATACTGCTATTGTATTTTATAATGCAGGTGAGATTTCAAACGTTAGAGTTCATAATGTTATCCCTGATATAGAGCTTCTTTTAAATCAGAAAAAATATAACAACCTTGTAAACTCTATAGAGTACTTAAAGCAAAATAGTGGTGTTTTAGTTTTTATTAACAAAACTACTCACCAAGACAATGCTGCTATGAAAGAGATAGGAACAGGTGCACAGATTTTAAAATCTCTTGGTATTTCTAAAATGAATCTTCTAACTTCTATTAAACAAACAGACTTTGTTGGCCTTGGTGGATTTGGGTTGGAAGTAAATGAGATAGTTAATATATAAGCCTTTTTTTCGCCCTTTTTGAGCCTAATTTCAGGCTCATTCTCCCTAATATTTTGAACTTTATATATATCAAGCTACTGTTTAAGTCACTTTGTATATAATGATTATTATACGTGTAAATAAGATAATATGATGATGATATGGTAACAACTCCGGTACTTATAGTTGATGATAGTCCGATGATTATTAAGATTATAAAAAAAGCATTACTAACTTGCAATATTGATGGTTGTCAGTTTGATGAGCAGCATTTATATACTGCTTCAGATGGTATGGAAGCTTTTGGACGGATGGGTGAAGGTCATAAAATCAAGCTTATTATCAGTGATATCAACATGCCTAACCTTAACGGTGATGAGTTTGTAGAGATACTAAAAGATACTGGAAAACTCGAAGAACTACAAGTTGTTTTTGTCACTGCTTCTTCTACAAAAATTGTTCTCTCCCCCGCAGTAAAAGAAAATACTCTCGGTGTTATTTATAAACCTTTTAGATTTGATGGATTTATCGAAAAATTAAAAGAGTTACAAAAACAAAAATCTTTAAATGAGATAGAACTAGAGCTTATTAAAGAGAGACAGGTAGTTAAGAAAAGCTTTATTGAGAGAATTTGCCTTATATACCTTGATGATTTGAACCTTGATTGGATTACAGATGTCTTAGATACTCTCATAGAAGAGACTTTTAGTAATGCAGAGATAGATGAAGCAGATTATCCGGAGATGATATACTCTATACTTTCAACATATCTTTTTGAAGAGGAAATAGAACACTCTATAGATAGCAAAAAAATCTTATGTATAATTAAAAATAATGCTAAAAAGGGTGAGTTAAGTGAAAATCGTTTTGCTCTTATTGATGGTTTTAACTCACAGTTAAAGCATGTAAATTCAAAAGAGTTGGAGCCAAAAGAGATAATTAATATACTAATTTCCCCTCTTATTGATAAAATCTCTATGGCTATGAGTAAGGTAAAAAAGTTTCCTAAGTTAAAAACAAAGCTATACGCTCCAAATTTTGAATATATAGTAGAAGAACTTACAAAGCTGGACTGTGATTTTGGCGATGAGAACCTTACAAAACTAATGTTAGAGCAAAAGGAAATATCTCTGTTTTCACAGTTTGTATATGACTTTATCGATGAAAATAAAGTTAATAAAAGTATAAATGCAGTAGCTAAGTCCGAAGCACTTGGGCTTGAACTTACAAGAGGTTTTGGTGGATTATTGAAAAATATTTCTGATCTATCACGTCACTATTGTGGAAATATAGAGTTTTATATATGGAAAAAAGCTAGAGAATCTAATGAGATATATGAATATCTTAAAACAAATATGGCGAGAACTATGCCTAGTAGTTCTCGCTTTTTACTACATAAGGGCAGGGTGACGATTCAAGAGATGCAACTGTATATTCCTTATGAGAAACAAAAAGTTTTAGTTCTTTCAAACTCTCTGCAAACACTTGGTGTTTTTAAAGGAGTTGTCAATGAGATGTTTCCTAAATGGAACTTCCTATGTTTTACAAAAGTATCTCTTTTAGATGCTTGGCTTCATGGTAATATTCCGGATAAAATAATAATTGACTTTAATTTTAAAAGTTCTATTTTTGATAATGGAGTAGAGTTTTTAAAACTAGCAACGAATAGATATCCAATTATTAAAGATGCCATTAGTATGGAGCAACTATATTTTATATCAAATGATGACAATTATGCAAAACTAAACAAATATAAAAGTAGTTATAACTTCTCAATTATTCAAGAACCATTGAGCTTGGATGGTATTTATGAGACTCTTATTTACGACTAAGGATTTCAAATGAAATTTTTAATCATAAGCATATTTATCTTCTTTGGAGTGTTTTTAGAAGCTCAGATGCTATTAAGAACGCAAGTTATTATGGGAACTTTTATAACTATCTCTGTAGATGCAAAAGATAAGCATCTAGTAGAGCATGGTTTTAAAATTATGAAAGACATAGATGAATCTCTCTCTTCGTATAAAAAAAGTGCTGTTATTTACAGGCTAAATCAAGATAAAAAAGTAAAGCTAGACAGCTATTCATATCAAGCTCTTAAACAGAGTAAAGAACTATATAAAAAGAGTGATGGTTATTTTGATATAACTGTGGGTTCTATTACAAAAGACTTATACCGTTTTGGAGAGCAAGAGAGAGTTCCTTCAAGCCAAGAGCTCTCAGATGCAAAGGTAAGCTTTAGAGGTATCCATTTTAACAAAGATAAGGCTTATTTAGATAGAGGTATAAAGCTTGACCTTGGAGGTATGGGTAAAGGTTTTGGAGTTGATAAAGTAGCCGCTTACTTTAGAGCAAACAATATTAAAGCTCGCATCTCTGCCAGTGGAGATATTCGTTGTTTGGATATCTGCTCTATAGATGTTAAAAATCCATTTTCTGATGACAAGCTTCTTTCATTTAAAACTTCCAAAAAAGATCTTGGCATCACTACAAGTGGAAACTATAACAGATATGTAAACTCTACTGAAAATAACCACCTAATAAACCCAAAACTAAAGAGACCACAAACAAAGTTTGTATCTATAACTTTGATAGGAAGTATTAGTAGCAGTTTTCTTGATGCTTATGCTACGGCTTCTAGTGTGATGCCACCTGAAAAAGCTTATGAGTTTTTAGACTCGTTAGAACTTGCATATATAGTTTTACAGAGTGATGGTGAAATGAAAATAAGCTCAAATATTCACGAGTATACAGACTCTTTAATCATGAATGATGCTGTGAAAAAGTAACCAAGATATATAAAGAATTAGAGTTAAAAATACAAAAAATGACAAGAGTTTTAAAAGTGCAGCAAACTCAAAACCATTTACTATTAGCATCGGTGTAAATATCTCAAGGGCAGCACTTAAGAAAGTCAGGTAGATAACTGTTAATGTACTCTTTTTATATCTGAGTTTTGTAAAGACTAAAAAATGCAAAAGCACCATAGAAATAAGTCCAAATGAAAATATATGCGGCAGGGCAATTTTGAGTAAACCGCTTGTACTTTTTGCAGGTATGAATTTGTCCTCATTCCCAAGATAATAATCAAGTACTCCCTCGTAGCTAAAGCCTATTTTATACTCAAACAGCATAACAGCACTGGCTATAAGAAGTAGTGAGAAAACAAGATAGTAGATGATAGAGAGTTTATACGCCTTTTGCATAAAGCTTCCAAAATGAGTATAAAATCATATAGAGGGCACTTAGATGCCAGATGAAAAAAGTAATAACGTATAGATAAACAAATATAGCAGATACAAAGTAGGCAAGGGCGATAGCTATAAGTGAAGTAATAGCACTAATCATAAGAGTATTAACCATAAAAGTTCTGCTTCTGTTTGCTAGACGAATAAAAATTGCACTAAGTGTGARYARWATCATCATCATAAAAAATATCTCTACATGCCAAAACTCTAAAAATGAAGCTTTTGTTATAGGATCTATAAACTCTTCTTCATTTCCAAAAAGCGTGATATTTATGGTCTCTACAGAGATGCCAAAACCAAAATACTTTACAAGTGTGTCTGAGATAATATAGAGAAGTATAAAGCTAAGAAAACCAGTGAGAATTAGTCTCATGGCATTATCTTTCTTTATGTTTTTAATGAGAGTGAATTTCACTATTTTGTCTTTAGTATCTCATTGTAAAAGGAAAAAGCTAATCTTGAAGAGTCTGTTATACTTCTTGCACTAAGGGTAGCTCCGGTAATAGTAGGAATCTCTCTTCCAACTCTAAGATTCTTATCTGTAGGAATGTTTTCAAACTGAGACATCCATTTTTTAGAAGGTATATACTCCATAGGTTCATTAAAAGCAATAATCTCGATACCTAATAGGTTTGAATCTTTTGATATAAGGTAGAGAACAACAGCATTTTTAGAACGAACTTTTTTATTGATAAGAACGCCATAGCCTAATATTTCACTGCCTTTTGTAGCTTTAAATGTTCTAAATATCTTAGAACTGAGTTTTGTTTTTGCATTTGTTTGGATTRTCTTTGCTTGTTTGTTGTTTATAAGAATGTTTTTTTTMACTACAGTTRCGTTAGCACCAAAGCTTTGCTTCATTGCATCTATAGGWGARATAAGTACTTTCGCACTTAGTGGAATTGTTATWAGTATAATTAGTRTCAGATATATTTTTTTCATATTAGTTTTCTTTATTTAAAAGTTTTTAGGATTGTATATGATTATTTTTTAATTGTCAATTATGAATATCAATAAAAGGAGGTTTGCATGGTCTCAGATGCAAACCTCCTTGTTAAACAGGAGAATGTTTAAGCTTTCTTAAAAAATGAAACCCATAGAGATACTTGCAGTATCTGTATCAACCGTACCTTGGCTTGCCATAGCATAGTCAAATTTTAGTACAACTTGCTCATGAGGGAAGTAGTTAATACCAACTGTAGTTGTTTCAGTTGAGTCACCAGAAGTTCCATCAGCTCTCTCTTGCTCAGGATTGATGCTCTCATACTGAACAAAAACAGGTAGTTGTGTATTCATAGACGTTAGAGATAAAACATCGAAACTAGCATTTATATATCCACCTTGAGCTTTTTCTACTGCATTTGCAGCAATATCTGAAGCATTTGATCTGTCTGTTTGAGTATAGACACCGTAAACTCTCGCACCACTGTTTTTATAGTCTACGTGTACATCGTACATATTAGTAGTAGAACTTTCTCCGTTAACTGATGGTGCAGTATATGCAGAAGCACCTATTAATAGACCATTGATACCTGTGTAGTCAATTCTTGCTACAAAAGCCATGTTTGCATCTGTTTGCTTAAATGAACCTCCACGTCCATCTCTTAACCATGATTTTCCATCAACACCAGTTTGAAGAGCACTTACTGCTGCAAATTTGTATGATAAGTTGTCAATGATATCACCATAAACCATTGCACCACTCTCATGCCAAGTAGAAGGGATTAGATATTTTGACGTGCTTGGTCTTTGAACAGTTGTAAATAGTGTTGGTTCATGTCTCTCGTTTATAAGACCCATAGGCATTAGCATATTACCAACTCTAATATTAACATTTTTGTTAATTAATTCTTTTAATGCCTCATTGATATGACACAAAAATTCCCTAAGAGTGATAACTATTTAGTTTAAAATGCAATAGAGAAGAATCTGAAAGATTATAGGAACTCAAATGTTGAAATTGATCAACGAACAAGTAACAACAGATTTATTATGCTACTATAGGATCATTTCCATGCAGATCTCATTGCTGATGAGATGGAGTAAAACACAGATCAGATTTTTAAATATTTTTA
>NVRL01000115.1 GCA_002732645.1 Sulfurimonas sp.
ACAGAGGTAAAGAGTTACAATACTCACTTGAAGAATACTATGAACCATTTTTTAGTGGTGAAAATACAAAATCTAATCAAAGTTTTGGACTAGGGTTTTACATCATAAATAATATACTAAATGCCAGTGGATACAAGCTTTCCTATGAATATAAAGACGAAAATAATATATTTACTTTAGAGTAGACTTATTAAATTTATTTAATACATAAATTTAATAAAGAACACCTTTTGCTTTTTTTAAATTAATCTTAATACAACTCTACCTAAATGATAATGCAATTCAATTACTACATATATAAATATTTATAATAATTCTATCCTGTTTTAATACCGTTATAATCAGTTTAAGTTAAGTTTATTTCAAATACAATAACTTAAATGAATAGATATTCATATATATAAATGAATACTCATTCATAAGCTTGATTTCAAAGGTAAGGGGTAGATTATGATTGAAAAAAGAGAAGCCTTAGCAAAAATGTTTAGTGCTAAAGGATCTAAAATTAATACCAACCGTGGGGCTGAGTATTACGATTCTTTAATGCAGACAATGACCAAAAGGCTAGAAGAGCTAGAGAATACACCGGCTGCATCTAAAGTGTCAATTAACGCAATTTTAGATTCAGAAGGCTTAGATAGAAGAGATTTTATGAAGTGGGCGAGTGCAGCGTGTGCAGCGTTAATGCTCCCCTCTAACTTCACTCCTCTTATAGCTAAGGCAGCGGAGCTTATGAATAGAGTTCCCATAATATGGATAGAGCTTCAAGATTGTGCAGGTAATTCAGAAGCAATACTTAGAAGTGATGCTCCAACAATAGATGAACTGATTCTTGAAACTATTTCATTGGAGTTTAACGAAACACTTATGTCAGCAGCCGGTCATCAAGCTGAAGCACATTTAGAAGAGGCTATGCATACATTTAAAGGTAAGTACCTTTGTGTTGTTGAAGGATCAGTGCCTTTAGCAATGGATGGTTTTTATGGAACTATCGGTGCAAAAGGGGAGACTTTTATTGATCATTTACAGCATGTTGCAAAAAATAGTGCGGCTGTTATAGCAGTTGGTACTTGTGCAACATTTGGTGGTGTCCCAGCTGCTTCTCCAAACCCAACAGGTGCAGTTGGTGTTCAGGATGTTGTTCGCGGTAAGCCTATTATTAATATTCCAGCTTGTCCTGCAAACCCTGCAAATATTACAGGCACTATTCTTCACTATGTGCTATCAGGACAGATTCCTGAACTAGATCACCTTAATCGTCCTAAGTTTGCATTTGGATATAGAATCCATGATAATTGTGAGAGACGTGCACACTTTGATGCAGGTGAATTTGTAGAGGAGTGGGGAGATAAAGGTGCTCAAAACAATTTCTGTCTATATAAGATGGGTTGTAAGGGTCCTATGACATTTAATAACTGTTCTATTATTAGATACAACAGTGGTACAAATTGGCCTATTGGCGTTGGTCACGGTTGTATAGGTTGTTCAGAACCACAATTTTGGGATAAGTATGCTCAAGAGAGACCAATGGCTGATACACACTTTAAAGCCCCAGGTGGGGGAGTAGAAAAAACTGTAGATGAGTTTGGTCTAGGACTGCTAACTGCAGCTGGTATTGGTATTGGTATTCATGCAGCAGCAAGTATAATAGCTGGAAAAAAAGAGGGGGAAGAGTAGATGGCAAGTAAACATATAATAGTAGATCCAATAACAAGGATTGAAGGACATTTAAGAATAGAAGCAGTAATTGATGAGAACAATGTAATTACAGATGCATTCGCTAGTTCTACAATGTTTAGGGGAATTGAGACTATTTTAAAAGGWCGTGATCCAAGAGATGCTGGACTTCTTGCTATGAGAATATGTGGTGTTTGTACAGGTACTCACTATCAAAGAAGTATTGAAGCAGTCGAAGATGCATTTAAGCTGAGTATTCCAAAAAATGCAAGAATAGTTAGAAACTTGATTCAAGGTGCTCTATATATTCACGATCACGTTGTWCATTTTTACCATCTTCATGCATTAGACTGGGTTGATATAGTTTCCTCTTTAGATGCTGATCCAAAACTAGCAGCTGCAGAAGCATTGAAGTGGACTGACACTCCACATGGAGCAGGAGAGGGTGAACTTAGAACTATTCAAGAGAGAATAAAAAAGTTTGTAAAACAGGGTCGTCTGGGTATTTTTTCAAACGCATACTGGGGCAATAAAAACTATAAATTAACTGCTGAACAAAACTTGGTTGCAGTTGCGCACTATCTACAAGCACTAGATATGCAAAGAGATGCATCTAAGATGATGGCTATTTTTGGTGGTAAGATGCCTCACCCTCAGTCACTGATAGTTGGTGGTGTAACTTGTGTTCAGGATATTCAAAATCCAGCTAGAATCGCTGAGTTTAAATCACTATTAAATAAGTTTAGAAACTTTATTAAGAATGCTTATTTACCGGATGTCCTAATGGCTGGTACTGTATATGCAGGTGAAGCTCTTGATGGTACAGGTGCCGGACTGAAAAACTATATGAGTTATGGTGACTTTAAACTTGATGATACAGGTTTTTATAGTTCATCTCAATTATTTCCAAGTGGAGTAGTACTAAATGGTGACCTGAGTAAACTTTATCCACTCGATCAGACTAAGATTACCGAAGATGTCTCACATGCATGGTACGAGGGTGCTAATGATAAGGGACTTCATCCATATGATGGTGTTACAATTCCTAAATATACTGGTCTTGAAAAAAGAGATGATGGGTATGCCTATTTAAAAACTAAAGAAAAATATTCTTGGATTAAGTCACCTCTATATGATGATACAAGAATGGAAGTTGGACCATTGGCAAGAATCGCTGTTGGACTTGCAGCTGGTGATAAAAATATTACTAAGTATGCAACTGGTTTCTTAGTTAAACTTGGAAAATCTTTAGGTCTTAAAACTGCTGCTCCTGCTTCTGTTATATTTTCAACAGTAGGTAGAACAGCTGCTCGTGCAATTGAGACAGAACTCATGGCTGATGTTATGATGGACTGGGTTGATGAGTTAGCTGCAAATGTTGCATCTGGTGATATTAGTACTTGGACAGAGTTTGATTTTGATGAAGTTTCTAAAGATGCCAGAGGTTTCGGTATGGCTGAAGCTCCTCGTGGTGGCTTAGGACACTGGGTAGTTATTAAAGATGGTAAGATTGAAAATTACCAAGCAGTTGTTCCATCAACATGGAATGCCGCTCCAAGAGATTACCAAGGTAGAAAAGGTGCTTATGAGGCAGCTCTTATAGGTACTAAAGTAGCTGACCCTGAACAACCGTTGGAGATACTGAGAACTATACACAGTTTTGACCCTTGTATAGCATGTGCTGTTCATATYGTWGACACAAAAGGAAGAGAGCTTAGTAGTTTCAAAGTAAATACTAGCTGCGCCGTTTAAAGGAGCCTGTCATGAGTTTTAAAAAAGTTGAAAGGATGACTGGGTTTATGAGAATCAACCACTGGGTGGTTGCTATCTCTATGATAGTCGCAGTTGTAACTGGACTATACATCGGTCATCCATACTATCAAAGTTTTATCGCAGATCCTGCGGTTGACAAATAYGTAATGGCTTGGAATAGAYTARGWCACCTTATAGTCGCTATCATCTTTGATGTTAGTAGTATTATCGTGGCTTATCTATACTTTTTTTCAAGATTTGAAAAGCCTTATAAAAAGTTAATTCCAAATGGTAAAAATATAAAAGAGTTTGTAGATGTACTTATAAACCTAATTACACTAAACCGTGTAAAAGAGTTTGACTCATCTCAGACAGATAGTTTTAACTCTGTATTTTTCTTTGTATTTCATATGATGCTTATATGGATGTTATTTACGGGGCTTCAACTCTATGTACATGGACTTGCATCTGGAATCAGTTCTATTGGGTCATGGTGGCCTACTATGCTTCATATGTTAACTGACTGGACTGTAGCCGCAACAGGTGGAACATATATGGATGTTAGAATTTCACATCACTATATTATGTATGCAATTATTGCTTGGGTAATGTTTCATGTTTATTACCAAGTATGGAGAACAATCTTCTGGAAAGAGGGTGATATCAACATTGTTGTTGGTGGAAATAAATTCGTAGAAGATAAATAACTCCAAAGTTATTTACTCAATAAGCCAAAAAGAGATTCTTCTTTTTGGCTTTCTTAATTAAGGACATATATGAAAGTAGCAATCGTTGGTGCTGGTACAATAATTTACCAGGATGAGGGTGTAGGTGTATACGCTTCAAAGTATTTTGAAGAAAATTTTACATTTGAGGATGATGTGACATTAGTTGATGGCGGAGTACTGGGCTTTCAACTAATGACATACTATCAAGACTATGATAAGGTAATTATCCTTGATACAATTACTATGGATGATGAGGTCGGTTCTATATATAACCTACCATCAGAAGAGTTATTGGGACTTGGAAGTTATAAACAGACTGCTCATGAAGTTGAGATCATAGAGATGCTAGAAATCTGTTCTCTTTTAGAGAGAATGGCAGATGTAAATATCATAGGTATTATTCCAAAAGATATAACGAGTGTAAATATTGGGCTTACTGATGAGATGAAAGATAAGTTCCTTCATTTAATAGAAGCAGCAGTTGATGAGTTAGATAGATCAGGTATAAAGTATAAAAGAAATCCCCAACCGGTAATGTTAGAAGCTATCATCGAACATTATGCAAATCCACAAAGTGAGTTTAAAAATGGCTATCAAGCAAGTAATTAAATATAAAAGTGACAGTAAATATTTTGCCGGATTTTTACAATCTATGATTAACGAGAGTGGTATTGTTGGTAGTATATCTCAAGCTGATGATTCTATTGTTATGAGACTTGACGATAGTGACCCACAAGCAATAGAGGACTTTAGTCAACTATCAAAYAAATACCTTGCTCATTCACTCTTTTTAGGTGATATACAGACTATACAAGTAGACTCAGAGAGTTTAGAATCGGACTTTAAATCACCGACTTATAATATATCTGCATGTCCAAGATGTTTGGAGAGATTAACTGACCCTGCAAGTGAGGACTACCTAAATGATTCTTTAAAGTGTACGCATTATTCAAACGAGGCTAATGAGGATTTTTATGATTCTAAATATTACTCTCCACACTATAGCGAGGGAAGTGACCTTCTCATAGTCGACCCAAACAGTGTAAACAGACTTTTCATGATGACTGAAGGAGAGATAAAAGCGCTTTTTAGTATTGAAAAACCGACTCTAAAAGTTACTATCAAAGATGAAGTACTAAGAGATTTAACAGGTAAAAACTTTATAAATATAAAGTCTCCATATAGTGTAAAGAGTAATTTAGTAGCACTTAATGCTAGAGAGAGCGAAATTGAGTATCTATTTTTTGAGAGTAGTGATGACTTAAAAGTTGTAGTTGTTCAAGATAATTTGACTGTTATAAGAGATGCAAGAGGTGTTACAAAAGAGTTAAAAAACCTAGATGCGGACAAAGCAATTAATAGATTTTTAAACATTGCACAAGAGGCTGAGTTTGAAAAAGGCTCTATAGCTGCAAATCTTAGTACAAGAGATGGCATCTCATTTATTGTCTCAAATGAGACAGGAGTTAAAAAAGTTATAAGTTTTCAAGATTTTAGACTAAAAGATGTATTGCAACTGATGTCAAATGATGAGAATAAGTCAAAACTTCTTCCAAATTTTGAGAAAAAATTTCCAAAGATAATGGAAGAACTCCGTGAAAATGATGAGTATGGAATGTTTGAGATAGTTGGGGCTATTTTAGRGTTAAAAGATAAAAATTTCGAGTCAGTAAGTGACAAGTCTTTAGAATTCCATGGAAATGGCGGACTAAAGATAGATGCCGCTTTTAGTGCTGATGGTTTTGATTATGTATCTTTTATAGGTTCTATAATGAGTTTTAAACTAGCAGATACGGATGAACATTACTTAGCTTACTCTATATTTGAGGCTCTTGGAGATATGGCTATATCAACTTTAGGCCAACTAAAAACAAAGTTTAAAATAGATAAGTTTGTAATGATGGGCGATATGTTTGAAAATACGGTACTTTATAGCAGAATATTAAGTAAGTTTCAATTAAATAATCCATACTTTTCAAAAGGTTTTGCAATAGATGATTAGACATAGTATAATGGGTAAGAAGTTAAGGAGAAGGCATATTGTTAAGTAAAAAAGAACAAAAAAAAGAACAGATAATGCAAAGCGCATTAGAACTTTTTTCTGTAAAAGGTTTTTATAATACTACCATTCCAGATATAGCAAATGCGCTAAAGATGAGTGTTGGTAATATGTACAATTATTTTAAGTCAAAAGATATCCTCGCTAAAGAAATTATAAAGTACATATCAATTTATCTCGGGCAGAAGATAAAAGAAATTAATGAACAAGATATATCAACAGAAGAAAAGACAAGAAAAATAATCGAAGTATATTTCGAAACAGCTATGAAAAAACCTGAGATGATAGATTATTTCCTACGAATCTATCTCTCAACTCGCGAAGTTTTTAAAGATGGTTGTGAGGGTATGATTTGTGTAAATGAATTAGGTGATCAGAAATGCAACAACAAGGCAATTTTACAGGAATTGGTGATACTGATCTCGCCGTACGCACCGCACATAGCGGAAGAACTGTGGGTGAAATTAGGAAACGAGGCAGGAACATTGAGTTATGCGAGCTTCCCGGA
>NVRL01000116.1 GCA_002732645.1 Sulfurimonas sp.
TAGAGGAAATTAGCATCTTCATAGAGAGTATCACTACCTTCTACTTTAGTTTTTTTACCACTTAGAGATTTATCGTTAAACATTATGAGACCGCTTGAGTCTGCATCGTTTATGACATCTTGATGGCTTACTAGGTAGGTATCAAATCCTGTTCCACCTGCTAGATAATCATAAGTTTTTTCAGAATACAGGTCATCTAAGCTGTACCCACCTGCTAGTACATCATTACCGCTTTGACCTACTAGTATGTCAGAGTCACTTCCTCCAACTAGAATATCTTCATTCTCTCCACCTTGTAGTATGTCATCACCTGACATTCCATAAAGAATATCATCTCCTGAAGCACCTACTAAAGTATCTTGACCTGTTCCACCATAAAGTTTATCTGAACCTGTTCCTCCATCTAAATAATCATCTCCACCATTCCCTATAAGAGTATCATCTCCACCATTATGATCTATTAGTATGTCATCTACATGCTCACCACTTAAAGTATGTGCATTATTACTGCTAAAAACTGTTCCTTCAGCTACTAACACTTTTGTTGGATAATTAAACTGTATGCGGTTATAATCAAAGAGCCATGGGTTTAGTTTTACTAGGTCTTTAGTCACTGTTCCATTATTTAGATTTTGGGCAATGGTTGATAACGTGTCATTCGTTTTTACTGTATAAACTCCACCATTTCCTATATCTATTTTTTCTCCTACTTTTATTAAGATGTTGGAAAGAAGAAAAGAAACTTTATCAATGCCATCTATTGCATTCCTAAGTTCTATAGAGGAAAGATTTAAGACATTAAGGATTCTTTTATTTATTATTATTTTATCTGCTGAAGTTTCTTCCATTACATCTTTAATACGGTCATCTTCTTTAGATGCTGAAGTTTTTATTAAAGCATCTCTAAGAGTAGAGTTATAACTTATAGTTTCATTTCCTGATGAAACTGTAACAGTTTCTCTATAGTCTTTATATTGAGGGAATGCTCTTTTACAAAAGTCTGGGTCATTTTCTAAGCTTTGTATGATGAATTGTTCTTGCGTTACTTTACCGTAGATAGTTGGGCTGAGATACTCAAAATCATGTTCTAGATTATCCGCCAAAACTTTTACGATTTTTTCACCGTTATTATAAATATCATCGCCCCATAATCCACCTGCAACTGCTCCTAGTACAGCTCCAACCACTGCTCCAACTGGACCTGCTGACACTCCTATTGTAGCTCCAGCTCTGGCACCTATCCAAGCTCCAGCCCATCCTGAGACATATCCTACAACGGCTGTACCAATTACGTTATCATACTCATGTTGTGGATTCATATTTTTATCAAATACACCTGTAATAACACCACTAGAAACTGCAATAGTTAATCCTACTATTTTCCCAGGTGTTCCACCATATTGAGTAGTTACCTCTCCAACAAAGCCCATATAGCCACTATATCCGCTTATGATAAAGTCACTACTGTTATTATCCGATATTGATAATTCTTCGCCTAATATTTTAATAGTTCCAGCCATTTTCATCTCCTTTGATTACTTTTTTATCAATTAAAATTTTTCTTATCTCTCTGAATCCGTCATTACCTATAGGAAAAGTTTCAAAATTCATAAAGAACTGAAAAAAAGAGTTTTTTCTCTTATCCCTAAAAATAATTGTCCCTGTCCATACTCTTTTTACTGCACCAGCTTCCAAATTATCAAATTCAATTTTTTTCTTTCCGAAAACAAACCACTCTTTAATAAGATATTTATCATAAAAACTCAACATTTTAAAAAATAAAATATCTAACATGCTAAGCAATCCTATTATTATTAATAATACCCCAAATAAAACTACGAACCAATTTTCAATAAAGACAAGAAATAATCCAAATATTATTATTATAGAAAAAACTATACTTATAAAAATTCGTTTTAAATCATCATATATAAAAAAATTCTCCTTCTCATATTTTGTATGAGAATAGATCTTTTTTTCTTCCATTAAGCTACTTWSYWWWWASTSRARATTMMWSCMCARGGGTGAATGGCACTAACTTAAGCAAATTTGTCACATTTTAGGATGWCCGTTTTTTATAACTTCAACTCTAGCCAAACTCCTTGATGTCATTAATAATCTATACGAATTACATCGTTTTTTTATAAGTCTAGGTTCAATTCTTCCAGCTCTATTTCCAATAACTTTTTCACCTACTAGTTTTAGTAGTTTCTTATATTGAATGTTTGCGTTTGTATATTCGTAGTTAAGATAAAGTTGTAGACAGTGTTTAAAGCTTATTTTCCTAGGCAATATCTTGTTATAGAGTGCAGAATCTAGCATCAAAGAGCGAATAAGGTTGTAAGCTAAAAAGTGAGTCCACATCTCTTTTCTTACCATTTTTGGAGATTTACATTTAAACTCATTTAATCCTAACGTAATTTTTATATTTCTAAAATCTACTTCAATATGCCATCTCTTTTTATATATATTTTTTATAGTTTTTATAGTAGTAGTTTTTGGACAAAGCATTGTAGTAATAAGTACTTTACCTCCAGTTTTTAGTTCACGAATCTTTATCTCTTTTGGTATCTTATTTATTTCATTCGCATTCATCCATACAGGATTATCTTTTGGCTTTTTTATAGTGATTATATGATCATTGTCTCCAAGTATCTCACCAAGTGTAAAGTCTGTTTTTCGTGAGCGTGCACCGTTTTGTACAAAGACTATATCTATACCTTTATCAAGAACATAAGATAATAATGTATAAGTACTAAACATCGCATCAGCTAAGATAATATCGCCTTTTTTGAAATTATGTAACATATCACGTAGCAGTGCTTGTTCTCCTGTTCCTTTGCCACTATATTCACCTATATTGGCATCAACAATAGAACCAGTTGTTAAAGATATAATGGCAACAATACGACATACTGGAAACCCTAAACCTTCCTTTTGAGTTTTTGTATGAGGATACTCTTTTTGATTAGATTCTGAATCTGGCATAGTTATTGTAGTTCCATCTATTAAATATATATTTCTTCCTCTAAATTTCCACTTTGAATCAATTTTTTTCTCATTATTTATGGCTATGTCTTTTGTTAAAGTAGATAGTAGACTTTTTGGTAAACGTCCTCTTGCTTTACAGTATGCACTTGTTGAGATAGAAGTACTTTTTCTTCTTTTTAGTGCCATATTATTGACTACACTTTGACAGGAACTATCTTGATTTAAAGCTTGTGATATAAACATAGATAATGTTTGCATTGGAGTATATATACGATTTCTATAATTACCAATACTTGTAATTATTGTATCAGAAAGTGTGTTTTTAGAAACTAAAGTTTCTAAAAAATTAATAGTACTATTTTTTAGTTTGTTTATACTGATATTTTTTTGTAGTTTTATAGCTTTTTGGTTACAATTCATTTGATTGGCTTTGCTTGAAGAATTTCATTTGGTGATGATTTCTACTACAAAGCCAGTTGTATACCAACTATCCTATTCATCAAGTATTTATAATCACTTTTTTGCTTAAGTTAGTGCCATTCTGCACAGGGGTGAATAGCAAAAAGTGGAGATTCATGCACAGGGGTGAATAGCAAAGCATATGCTACTAGCTTTGAATGCCTTAGGCACACTTGATTTAAAAACCTATCATTTAATTGAAAATCATCTCAATGGATTATTTTCCAAGCTTTAAAAAACAACACATTGATATAGCACTGTGAATGAATCTCCACTTCCTATAATTTGACTTATCAATAAAATTTGATTGGGATAAAAACAAAGCTAGAATTAATCTTGCAAAACATAAGGTTTCTTTTGAAGAAGCCCAATCAGTTTTTGATGATGATGCAGCAAGGTTAATATTTTAAAGAGCTTGCAAAAGAAACAGGTATCTCATACCAAAACCTTATCAACTCCTACTTGACAGAATGTGCACATAAACATATAAAACCAGAACTTAAGTGGGCTTGACTTATGGGATACTGGAACCATAGAGTTATTTATAAAAAAGACAAGCATACTGAATTTGAGTCTTTTGAAATACAATCGTGGACAGAAGAATCGGTTTCTCCTTTTGGTGAAACAAAAAAGCTTTAAAAAAGCCTATTCTTGTTGAAAAAAGAAAAAAAGCTAAGCTCGTTGAACTAAAGAGATAAACTATCTATCTAACACATACTTTGTTGATTCAAGCACGACATTAGCCCATTTTTTCATATCATATTGTGTCGCTAGTTTTGGTAGTAGAGTATGTTTTACATCTAGCATCTCTTCCATTGTTTGCTTAGCATTTTTTATATCGAATGATTCTGCTATCTTTTGCACATCTTTGCTTGTTAACTCTTTAGCATCTTTAAAATCAAAAAGCATTTGGTGGCTTTTGTTTGTTGAAAATGTTAGGTCATAAGCTGGTGCGCCTCTCCATTTCCCATGGCTATCCATAAGATAAGAAAAGTTTCTAGTATGATCATCTCTATTTCCAAAAATAAGATTAAAAACCATTGTCTTAAAAAATTGCTCTTTATCTTCATATGGTATGTTTAATCTGTCTCCAACTCTAAACAAATTTGTATAATCAAAGGTAGTTTCAGCAGGATTTTGGTGCATCAGCCCAGATAATGAGTGCATATGCTTTCTAACGATAGTGTCATGTACAGATTTAATATCAAACCTTTCTGTAATAAAATGGCAGTGTCCATCATCATCTTCTACTAAATGAGTATTTGCCATTTTTATGCCTGATTCTTTAGCCAGTAAAGAGTATATATACTCCCCTTTTGTTTGAGAAGCTTTTTCAAGTTCAGATATACCAGCAATAGCACTTTTATAGATTAAATTATCAAACTTCACCATTGAGTGAATATATCCCTCAGGAAGTGATTCATATTTGGATCCAACAAACATCTTTTTAGAAACAGGGTTAAACCCCACTATAGCTTTTGGTCGTGCACCAGAAGCCGCAGAGTTAGAAATAGCGATAATTTCATTGATAGAAAAATCAGCATCTCCAAGAAGAGCTTTTTTTGTTTCTTGGTATAACTCTTTTGCTTCTAAGATAGCATTAGCTCTATTGACTTTAACATCTTTTAGTTCTGGTTCATAGGTCAATGCACCCATTGTATTTTCTCCAAGAAACTGAAGAGATTCTAAATGTGTCGGTTTAAATTTAAAGTGCTTCATAAAAAATTCATCAAGATACTCTTTTCCATATACTCCCGGCAGACTATCATTAATAAGTCCAGGTAAACCGTTTTGAAATTTAAGATGAGAAAATTCATATGCTTTAGCTTTTGTAGGTAGCTTAATAGGAGAAAAATTTAATTTATTCTCTGGAGAGAGTGAAAATATATAAATCCCATCTTTATGTTTTAGTTTTGCAACAGTATCTCCCCATGCCTTAACTGTAATAAGCATCTTATTTTACCCCTACCATTGAATATCTTCTTTTTCTTCTTTAAAAAGATCAGCGATTTCATCTACTCGCTCAATACCTTTAAGAATATCTATAAAACCCTTTAGAGATACCTGCCCTGTTTTTTCAAACCTTGCATATGTTCCTAAACTCATATTGATATGAGTAGAAAAAAGTTTTTGAGATTTAAAATGTTTTTTACGAATCAACTGAATCTTTTTTGCAAGAGCTTTGTTTATTTCACTCGATGTCATAAACTCAAAATTATTATTTAATCTATTGTCCATTTATGTTTCTTTCATTCATATTTGAACGAATGATAGCATAATTATAGTAAAATAGATAATATATGAACGATTACAAACTAGTAAAGTATCTTCCTCTCCAAAGCATACAAGTTATTGCTCTCATGGCAAGCATCTCTAAACCTCTCTTTTAGTTCTCTATCGTATGTCATTACATATATGTTAGCATCTCWTACTTTTAGATCTTTGAAGTTGTTTAGTAAAACTCCATCTGCTACATTTTTTCCGTGGTCACACTTTGTAAAGTTAAATGAGTTAAATGTTTTTCCAAAGTCAAATAAGTCTGCTTCCCACTCTGCTTTAAASARATAAAGWGAGTCWGGRTTACAKGMKACATAKATAKSCTCATCTTCTATMTCKMAAGGYTCTATKATATSASWAAACATAGGMGARAYATTTGAGAAGTTTTCTATATCCCAAAASAGRYAWGMSTKYTTAGNCTTTRMKKYKNTTCTTTTTATTAAARAGKRYCAAGYKCNTTNAGATATWTMWAKWYRCAYAARMGYNATCATYWWYWAMWWMYWYTWTYTGNNNTTTTAGYTYTTKRGCATCTKCWSWWKTWWWATKMAAAAKYTYWSATARTTCTATATACATATCTAGCTCTTGCATCTCATATTCAAAGCCACCGCTCTTATAACTCTCAAAACTTTTTAACTTTTTCTCTGAGTAGATGGTTCTAAGGGAGATATGTTCATTTGCCTTATAAGCACGTATTACAGATACAAAGATATTGTAAGCATTTCTCGTCTTAGCAAGCTCTATAGAGCCATAGTTTTTTTTATTTATAATTATTTTTTTCATCTTTTGGATTATATCTAAAGATGACTACGAATTAAAATTACTTATAAGTAACACTAAAAAGTAGCTATTCATTACTTTAAGAACAGTTTAAAAAAAAAATCATAACTTTTTATAATGCTTTAATATTAATTTATGCTT
>NVRL01000117.1 GCA_002732645.1 Sulfurimonas sp.
GTTTGTTAATATCATCAATAGCTCAAAAGATGTATTAACACTTAATAAGCCGGACAATGCCTTAATAACTATTAGGGTATATGAAGATGAAAAATATATAAATATAGAGATATGTGACAATGGAGGTGGTATAGAAGCTGATATATTGCCAAAGGTATTTGACCCATATTTTTCTACAAAGGATGAAAAAACAGGAACAGGCTTAGGACTATATATGAGCAAGATGATTATAGAGGAGCATCTTAGTGGTATTATTGAGGTTTACAACAACGATGAAGGTGCTTGTTTTACTATTCGATTATTAAAAGAAGAAATAGTAGAGAGTGATAAACATCACGAAAAACATGAAATTAGACTTAATTAGACTTATAACTAGCAGAGTTTTCTGCTAGTCCTCGTCCTCTTTATCCAACTCTTTTTGGATTAATGCTCTGTAGGCTTCATCTTTAGGGACTAGTCCAGCTTCATATAGAAACTGAGACGGCATAAWGTTAGCTTTTTTTATCTTATCATATTTTGCAAAACTGAGATACAAAATATCTTTTGCACGAGTAACTGCCACATAAAAAAGTCGTCTCTCTTCATCAAGTGAGCCACCTCTTTGCATCAGCTTTCTATTTGGAAATCTTCCATCCATAAGATCTACTATATAGACTTCTTTATATTCCAGTCCTTTAGATGCATGAACACTAAGCAGGTTTACACCCTCTCCTTGAGTAAGATCTGAAGAACCCAAAATCATTGCATTTAAAAATCTTTCATGTTCTGAGTATGGCTTGGATAACTCTTCTAAAAGCATCATCTTTCTTGTGATTCTAGTCAATGACTCAACTTTTTGCTTTTCATCAATAGAACCATCTTTAAGCTGTGCTCTTTTGTTTGACAATAACTCAGCAATATATTTAAATACCGCTGATGCAGCTATCTTTCTTACKATTGTTTGTGGTTGCTTTACACCCTTTAAATCACGAAATAAAAGATAAAAATCATGTAGGAAAGTTGCACTATCTTTTGTAAGTTTTGGATGCTTTAATATAGGATTTTTCATAAACTTAGCTTCAAAACCAAGCTTTGCAAATTTTCCAACTGCTCCAAGTTCTAAAAAGTCATCAAATAAACCAAGCTGGTGGTTTAACTTTCTTTTCTCAAAAGGATTTTTTATAGACTCATCTGGAGCATAAAGACCATAAAATATACTTCCGTGTCCTAAAGTCTTTAGAGCTATATATATCTCTTTTGCCATCGCACTACCGATACCGMGGGCAAACTCAAAAAGGTGTATAAAGGACATCATATCTGACTCATTTACAAGAAGCGTATAAAAATCTAAGACTGCTTTTACTTCTCTAGAATCAAAGAAACTGGTCCCACCCTTTCGCTTACATGGAATATCAAGTTCACGAAGCCCTACTTCGATACCATCGGCAGAAGAATTGTTTCTAAATATAACAGCTATCTCTTCATGTGGAGTCTGCGTATCTCTGATTTTTGCGGCTATTGCATGGTACTGATCGAAAAGTTCATCATAAGCCAAAAGTGTTGGAGGCTTTGCTTCTTGCTTCCTTGTAACTTCTAACTGCTTAGGGTAGATGCGTTCATTATGTTCTATTACTCTTGTTGCAAGAGATAAAATAGGCACAGTAGAACGGTAGTTTTTTGTAAGTGTATGAACTATTGCATCTGGGTATTTAGTAGTAAAAGAACCGATGATAGAGATATCAGCACCGTTAAAAGCATAGATGCTCTGGTCATAATCCCCAACACAAAAGAGTGATGGAGGATTCATAGCATCTATGAGGGTACCCTGAAGAGCATTTGTATCTTGGTACTCATCTACAAGAACTTCTTTATATCCAAGTTCTTTTGTTTTACAGATATCTCTAAAGTTAAGTAAAAGGTCATTAAAGTTTACAAAACCGTACTCTTTTTTCAAAGCTTCAAACTCATCAACTATATCTGCATATATTAGTGCAAAAAGCTCATGTTCAGGATAAGTTTCTACTATCCAATCTTCAAAATGTTTTTCTAACTCTGTATTTTGAAAAAACGAGTAAAGATCATAAAGGTAGTTTCCACCATAAGGAGTTATCTCAGCTCCTATATGATCAAATGAACGTTTCTCAAACACACTTCTAAATAGTGTTTTTAGTTCACGCTGCTGTTTTAAAACAACTCTTCCATCAACTTTTTTCAGCCATCTGTAACTAACTGCATGAAAAGTTCCTGCATCTATCTTAGACGCTACATCTTTACCAAAAAGTTCAGCTACACGCTCAACCATCTCTGCTGCGGCTTTATTTGTAAAAGTAAGGAGTAATATCTCTTGCGGTTTTACACCATTTGCTAAGAGATGTCCGATGCGACCAACTATGGTAGAAGTCTTTCCCGTACCGGCAGATGCAATGATTAGATTTTGCGCATCATTGGAAGTTGCAGCGATATATTGTTCTTGATTTAGACGAGATAATGGCAAATATAAACCCCTGCACAARATTTTAAGAGTGTGATTATACAGAGATAAGCTTCACTAGATTTTATCCTTCTAAATTACTCATCCACTTCATAAGTAAAACAAATATGAACTTTAAATTAAATTTAACATTTTAAGACTATAATAGTAAACAATCAATAAATATATAAGTTTAATATCGTGTCAATTCCATATTATATAAGGGGTGCGAGAATGAAAAAACTTAACTCTGCCAGTAGACGCTCTTTCTTGCATAAAATCATGCAAGGGGTCGGCTACAGTGCCTTTGGAATCATTGCTTGGAGCAGTTACCTCTCACAGTCTCAGGCAAACAGCCTGATACTTAGACCTCCTGGGGCAATATCTGAAAAAGATTTTGTACTAAACTGTATCCGCTGTGGAATGTGTGTTGAAGCTTGTCCATTTGATATACTAAAACTTTCTACTACCTCAGATAAAATTTCAATCGGAACTCCATACTTCACTCCTAGAGAAGACGCTTGTAGACTCTGCCCAGATGCACCCTGTACTTCAATTTGCCCTACAAATTCTCTTGAACTTAACAACTTAATGGTTGATGACAAACTAGATATATTTAGCGCGAGAATTGGTCTTGCAACTATAAACACTCAGACATGTCTGGCATACTTAGGACTACAATGTACTATGTGCATCAGAGCTTGTCCACTCGCAGATACTGCCATTGTACTAAAGAGTGAACGTAACCCTCGTACAGATATGCATGCATTTTTAAAGCCTGTCGTAGACCCTGACTACTGTACAGGTTGTGGTATGTGTGAGCGTGCTTGTCCTACAACCATAGCATCTATAAAAATTCTTCCTCTCTCTATCTCTAAAGGTGATATAGGTTCACACTATGTTGTTGGCTGGGAAGCAAAAGATGAGAAGAGACTTGACGCGGCTAAATCAACAGAGATAAAGCTAGAGAGAACCAAAAGAAATGAGAAGAGTGCCATAGACAACGTTAACGATGTTGATGGCATCTTAAAAGGACTTTACAATGAGTAATATTTTATACAGAAATCGTTTTTTAATATCTAGAAGATTTACTCAACTTCTTATTCTCACACTCTATTTCGGAGCAAATGCTTATGGATGGACTATTGTAACTGGTAACTTAAGCAGCTCAGTTATCTTTGGTGTTATACCACTCTCAGAACCATATGCAGTTTTACAGATGTTTATCGGTGGGGCTGTAATATCAGCCGATATTTTACTCGGTGTAGCAGTCATTTTACTTGCTTACGGAGTCATAGGCGGTAGATTTTTTTGTTCATGGGTCTGTCCTGTAAATATTATCACTGAGACTGCGACTTGGTTTAGAAAAACTCTAGGATTCACACAAAAAGAACATGCTCTTAGCTTTAGTCGAAATATTCGTTACTGGGTAATAGCTATCTCGCTCATTCTATCATTTGTATTTTCCATAGCTGCCTTTGATATGATAAGTCCAATTGGCATAGCTCACAGAGGTATTATCTTTGGATTTGGGTTTGGATGGTTCTTGCTTCWAGCTATTTTTCTTTTTGATCTTTTTTCACAAGAGWATGGCTGGTGTGGGCATATCTGTCCTCTTGGCGGTTTTAATGCACTCATAGGAAAATATTCTCTTATTAAAGTTACACATGATAAAGACAAATGTTTATACTCTATGGCTTGTTTTGAAGCCTGTCCTGAAGTTGAAATATTAAGCATGGTAGGAATGACAAGTAAACCCATAACAGGAGCTGCTTGTATCAAGTGTGGACAATGTATTGAGTCATGTGAAAATAATGCATTCAAAGTCTCTGTAGTTGGTTTTGCACAACAGTTAAAAGGATAAATAATGAAACTCTTAATATCTCTACTAATACTATTTAGCATAAATATTTTTGCAAAAGACATAACTCCATATAAGTATGTCAAAGCTAGTGAAGCAGTATCTGACTTTGTAAAAGTAGGCAATACTCTTATAATAGCTACAGAAGAGGGAATAATAGATATCTATGATCTAAAAAAGAAAAAACTAATTGATCAAGTTGTCATGGAGAAGCATAAAAATATCTTAGGCGATGATATACGATCTTTGATTGTAAGTGTTGATTACATTGATAATAAGCTCATCTTTGTAGTACGCCTACTCAGCACACTTAGAGAGTTATATCTATATGAAAATTCAAAACTAACAAAAATTTTAGATGAGTCTCAACATCTTACCCTTCAAAAGGTAAAGTTTGTAGATGCAGACAGTGTTATGATGGTCACTATGGATAATACACTCATATTTTTTGACTTAAAAACCAACAAACCCATCTATAAAAAACAACTAAATCTGGCTAGTTTTTCTGACTTTGCATTTAGTGAAGATAAGAAATACCTTTACTCTTCAGATGAGACTCCACAGATAAGCAAGATAGAGGTTAAGACAGGAAAGATTGTAGATATATACAACAAAGCTAACAAAAGAGATATTTTCTCTATTGACTACAAGAATGGTCTGCTTATAAGTGGAGGTAAAGACAGAAGAGTTATTCTCTATAAAACACCAAAAATTTATAAAATGACAAAGGGGAAATTTTTTATATACAGTGTTGCACTAAATCCTGATGCGACAAAGGCTGCTTTTGTTAAAARTGAAGATGGTGACATTTCTGTTATTAACACAACCACACTAGAAGAGGAATACCTTCTTAAAGGGCATAAACAGACCATAATAAAAATGGATTTTCACACTATAAATGAGCTAATAACAGCAGATGAAGCAGATAAGTTGATGTTTTGGAAACTAGAATAAATTTGTATTTAAAATGTCAGTCTTTTAAATATATAATAATTTTTATATGTTATAATAATGCATTAAGTAATAGACCTAAGGTGATAAAATATGCAAGCTGCTAAAGACACTCTCAAAATAATATCTAACGAAACAAAAAATTCAATCGACCAACTATCTGTAGTTACACCAAGCATGTATGCTTCTATCTTTTCAAAATATGCTAATAATCACAATGCAAATATAGAAAATGAAAAAGAACTTGCTAAAGAACTTATGATTATGGAGTGCTCAAACTTAACAGATTTACAAACTCTAGCTTCAAAAAGTGCAATGCAACTTAGTGCAAATACATCAAGGGCTATAGAAGCTATAAAAGAAAAAGATGAAAAGATACTAAACACTGTACTTAAAGAGACTGAAGAGCTCCGTCGTGAAGTAGAAAAACTAAAAGAGTCAGTTTATAAAGATGAACTTACAAATGTACAAAACAGAAAATGGCTACACGATCAATTTTTAAAAGAAAACTCAGAAAATCTAAAAGATGCCGGTACTCTTGCTATTATCGATTTAAATTATTTTAAACTTGTAAATGATACTTTTGGCCATGTTATTGGAGATAAAGTTCTTATTTTCATCGCAAATCAACTGAGAAAAACAAAGTACAGTGTAATTAGATATGGTGGAGATGAATTTATAATAATGTTTTCAAAAAAAATCTCTTCAGCAAAAGCTATAGCAAATTTGAATATTATTAGAGAAGAGATAATTTCAAAGAAGCTAAAAGCACAAAATGACTCTTTCCATGTCAGCTTCTCATTTGGAGTTTGTGAATACAAAGCTGGTCAAGCATTATCAGACGTTATAGAAAATGCTGATAAGAATATGTATGAAGATAAGATAGAAATTAAAAAAAGAGTTACTGGTATCTAAGCTCTTTTTATAGGAGAACTTAGATGTCTAAAAATGAAAATGGAGAGCCATTCTTAAATACAGGGCTTTCTCATATAAATGTTGCAAAAGCTCTTGTTGAAGAACTTAAACCACCTATAGAATACTTAACTTATAATATTAGGCGCTATAAAGTACCTATTTGCCTTATTCTGTTTTATACACAAGCAGATGTATCTACACAGATAAAAGAGACTATGCGTTTAACAGATACATTAAAGACTATAAAACTAGGTAATTCATACTTTAATTTTGTATTTTTACTCTTTACAGAAGAAGAAGATGCTTACAGTTTTATCAAACATGCTGAAAAAACTACTCTAAAAAATGTAAGAAACTTTCTATACTTCGAAAAACTACCACCTACAGTACATAACAGTTACAATTTCATAAACTCATACCTCTTTGAAATCGAGAAACAAGAAAGCTTCTTTTAG
>NVRL01000118.1 GCA_002732645.1 Sulfurimonas sp.
ATTCATCAATATCAAATATCATTACACAATAGGTGCGGCTATATCGTATAGCTTGTGAATGTTGATATTCCGCCATTTTATAAAAAGCCCTGCGATTTGGTAGCTGAGTTAATTCATCTGTAAAGGCGAGTGTTTCGGCTCTTTGTTTGGCAATTTCAAGTTCTTGCGTTCGTACTCTTACCTGCTCTTCAAGGTTGTGATTATACTTCTCTAAGGTGTTTGCCATCTTTTCTATATCAATAACATAGTTAGCCTGGCGTAGTGCGATTTCAATGTAAGAAGTTACTTCTTTTATGATGTTATGGTTTGTATCACTTACTGCTCTTAGTGTTCCTACTTGGTCGTAGTGTAAGTAGTATGTTTGGTTGTCTTGTGTCATTGAGATTGGCATTCTTGCATCTGTGTAGTTGAAGCGTTGGACTAGGTTATTGTCTTTGTCATATGTTGCCAGTAGCGTTGTAAGGTTAGCCCAAAGGTACTTTTCTGTGACAACTCCATCTACTTCTTTTGATACTCTTTGGTTGAGTGCGTTTAGGTGGTAGTTTATTGTTTTACTTGGAATACTTACTTGTGTTAATGCTCCTAAGGTGTTATACGTGTAGCTTGTTATTTCACTTGGAGTTGTTTTTTCTATAAGGTAGCCATCTTCATCATAAAGGTATGTGTTATCTCCATATACTTCTAAGTTGTCATCGAGTGTATAACTTGCTGTTGTAGTTTCTCCGTGTACTGTGGCTTGTAGTCTATTGCCATTTGCATCATAAGTATAACTTTCTACTTCTTGGTTGTTTTTACTTACCTTTGTTAATCTTCCTGTATTGTCATATGTGTAGTCGTACGTGTTTTTAGCTCTTTGCTTTTTATATCCACTACCTTTTTTTCTTGGCACGAGGTTGACAACTACTTCTTTTTTATGTGCTATKMTTGCTTTTTTCCTTTTTAGGATTAGTTTGAAGTTCTGTGACTTTCTAGTTTTTATATCTCCAAATTGGTTATATGTCAGTGTTTGACTTAAAACTCCATCTGAGATATTTGTAACTTGTCCGTTTATAGCATCTCTAGTTACATTAAAGTCTCCACTTGAAGTTACTAAGCCATCTTTATCGTAAGTATAGTTTGTAGTGTTATTTGAGTACTCCATACTTGTTACTCTAAAGTCATTGTTGTAGGTGTAGTTTATACTTTGGTTTAAGATGCCTTGAGAGTTGAGCTGTGTTAGGAGGTCTCCATCGTATGTGTAAGAGATACTTTCATTTTTATCTGTAACAGTATTATAACCTACGCCATGTACACTGTCATTCCAGTAGCCTCTAACTACAATATCTGCAGATGGATAGTATGGTGCATTTGCACGACCAACCGCAGATTTGGCTGCTTTTATATCATTTTGTGAAACAGCAATTGTAGGGTTTTGCTTCATCGCAATGTCAACTAATCCTTCTAACGTATCTGATGGAATAGCACCTGCAACAGGTTTTTCTAAATCTGCTGGAGCAACACCAGGTAAAATACGTTCAAAGCTATAAGCAGCAATAAAATGATTTTGTTCTGCTAAGTATTCTGAACTTTTAGCAGCCTCATAACGAGATAGTGTTTGCTCATAATCAGAGCTTCTAGCTATTCCCGCATCCACTTTTTCCTTAATCTGTTTAAGATACTTATCATGCACATCTACATTTTCTTTAGCTATGTTGTAAAGCTCAAGAGTTTTTAGTACATCCAGATAGGCTGTTGTAGCTTCAAGTGCTAAAGAGTTTGCACTCTCTACTACAGTAGAACTAGCAGATAGTATCAGTGACTCTTGCTCTCTCATTCCATACATAGTGTCTAAACCGGCAAATACATTTTGTGTTAATGCGGCAGAAGCTTCTTGTCTAGTCATCTTAGCTTCTTCTCTTAGGTTCGCGGGCGTCTTTGTTGCCTCTGGACCAACGGAATAAGAAAGATCAACAGACGGCAGATAACCTGCTCTGACTTGTGTTAATCTTTCTTTATTGACGTTAACCGACTCTCTTTTTATCTGAATTTGTGGATGCGTTTGGATCGTATTCTGGACAACTTCAGTGATGGATATTGCACTTAGCAGTGCGGGCAATAAGCTTAGTGTAAGTAATGGAAAGCGTTTCATCTTGTATCCTTTCAGTGTATATACTATAAGTATACACCTAAAAAAATATTAGTTTTCTTAAACGAGACTAAAATTGTGGTTTTTTTATGTTATGTGTGTTTATGTTATAAGCTGAAGCTATTATTTTGATAAAGTTTGCATAGTGTTTACGCAGTTTCTTCCATTCTCTTTAGAGAGGTAAAGTGCTTTATCGGCGCTATCAATGAGTGTTTCTACACTCATTCCTCTTTCAAAAGTAGAGACTCCAAAACTTGCAGTTTTGTGATTTATTGTTGAAAAATTATTTTCAAAAATTATTTTTTGTAATTTTTTTGCAAGTTTTATTGCTTGATTTAGGTTTGTGTGTGGAAGAATTATTAAGAATTCTTCACCGCCCCATCTCCCTAAAACATCACCTTTTCTAATAGATGACAATAGAATTTTTGCAAATTCTATAAGTACACTATCTCCAACTAAGTGACCATAGTCATCATTTACATTTTTGAAAAAATCAATATCTAAAAGTATGATGCTTGTCGTTTCATTGGCTCTATAAAAACGATAGTATTGATTTTGTAAAACGTCATCTATATGCATTCTATTACATACTTTTGTAAGCTGATCAGTTCTGGATAGTTTTTGAAGTTTGAGTTCACTATTTTTAAGTGCAGAAATATTAGTAAGGTAACCCACAAAGTTAGTAATTTTATGATTTTCATCTCTAACAATGACAGTAGAGTCTAAAATCCATTTAATATCACCATCTTTTGTAACGACTCGATAAGGTTTGTGCTTGAAGAAATAGAGCTTGTCTTGTATTGCTTTTGCTACTTCTTGAATCACCTGTTTTTTGTCATCATGGTGTATACAACTAATATATGTAATAGCATCAGTTTGAAAATCGTCTTGAGTATGTCCAAGAAGTCTATTTACMSYYAKKRWYRCRSAMWTKWMAYKSCMGWKKYCRTSMWKRWKCYRKTYMMMKRMAMCMRMRTCACYWWWRKCMMRRAKKKWAMRRASRRWWTYTWKWWCKWTTTYKYSWKYRWCARASYGTTCTNNKWRRRCSWMWTCGGTGTTATTGAAAAGAAGTATGACATAGGAAAAGATATTAAAATTACACCAAGCATAATCCAAATAAGTTGATTTAGATTTTCACTAAGTTCTTTTTGAATATAGTCAGTCTTTGGTTTAATGACCATATGAAGGTTTTCACCATTATTTAGGGATATTTTATTTGAGTAGAAGTTTTCTCCAAAATATTCATTATTATATTTAATATGTTTTGCTTCTTTACCAAAGTGTGAAAATATTGTTTTGTCTTCTTCTATGTACTTATTCCAACAATGAGAGTGAATTGAATCAACTAATATATCTCCATCGTTATCAAATAGAAAAATATCATATAAAGGAGTGTTTACCAGTTCATATAAAAAGTTTTTCATAAATATGTTTATGATTAAAATCCCGGCTTGTTTTCCATCTCTATAAACTGGTGTTCCAATACGCAAAACAGGCTTTATAGGTATCTCTATTTTTTCGTGTTCTATATTTAAGTCAAGTTTAGAATACCAAAAAACATTTTGAACAGTTTTTGATATATCTTTAAAGTAGTATCTGTTACTTTTATCTTGAAGCTTGTCTTGTTTAATAAGATGTGTTTGAGAACCGAACTCATCTCTATCAACACGGATAAACTCCATACCGGTTTTGTCTATATATCTTAGCTGCATGATATTATCTGAGGTAGAAGCAATATCTTCAAAGAGTGAGTTTACAAGACCTAGAGTTTCCGGTTTTTTTAAATAGTTGTCAAAAATGTTTGATGATATGATAGACGATAATTTGAGGTTTGTATCTTTTATATATGCTTTAAATACTTCATTTCTCTCTTGAAATGTCTCAGATGCTTTTTTAATACTGGCACTTCTTACACTGATTTCTTCGATTTTAAACACAGCCAATTGAGTTAGAAGAACCAAAGTTAACCCATAACCAATGAAAGCAAAAAACAGTTTCAATTTAAATGRAAATTTCACTTATTAAACCTTCTTAATTACATATATATAGTATTATAACACAGCTAAATTAAAAGAGAATTGAGTACAAAATTGATGATTTATTGATAGTCACCAAATGTAATATTATCTCTTATTTTACTTGCATTTTTAAAACCTTTATAAAAGTTCCAAGAGTAAACAATACGGTTTAATAGTAAAAAAGGAATTTTCCTCACCTCCTTATTGCATATGTAATACCAAGACTCTCTTATATATGAAGTACCAAAAGATAAAAATGTACTAAAGAAAGAAAGTTTTTTTTGGGGATATATGTAAAAATCTGCTTCACCCYCTATACATCTCCTAGAAGCCAATTGTTTTAGAGTATAGTTATGCGAGTGCATTGCTATAGCATCTTTGACATATGCTATCTTATATCCTTTCTTTTTTATCTCTACACCCCAGTATGTATCTTCAGAACCCCATGCTTTAGTATAAAATTTTTGTATCTGCCATACACTTTTTTTCATAGCTGCTATTGGAAGAGAGTAGTACATCCAATCAGGCTGACGCCCATCTAGACTAAAGGCTCTTTCATAATCATGTCTAACCCACAGATCAGCTTCCGGACGTGCAACTTGTCTGCCATATGAAGCAGCAATATCAAGCTTACAAAGAGGCTCAATCAGTTTAGATACAGCATAAGAATCCAGCAAGACAGCATCTGAGTTTATAAATACGATAATTTCTGTTTTTGACTTACTTATCGCTCTGTTTAAAACCTTTCCCGGAAAATATGTACCCGGTTTGATCTCTATAAATCTATGAGGATAAAAAGCTACTATATCTAAAGTAAGATCTGTAGATCCGGAATCGACTATCATCAATTCTATCTCTACACCTTTTTGTTTCATTAGTGCTGATAATGTTTGATCTATTACCCAGTCAACATTAAATGTTCGCACTATTACAGTTACCTTATTCATGATTCTATCCTTTCTTGAGTTGTTAAATCACTCATAAATACACTTTGTCTAGTCCCTATGTAATCCAATATTTTTTTAACAGCTTTAAAATTATCTGCAAGATACATTGTTATAGGGTGGATTATCATAACAGATAGTTTTTTCTTAGCTTCATTTTCTTTGAGCTGCTTTAATACTAACTCAGCCCATTCATCTATGTAGTAAGAATCAGGTCCAAAATCGTCGGACCAGTTGTAACGTTTTTGCCACTTCTCTATCCACTCAGGAGTACGTTCAGCATGTATGATATGTTCATGATCGGGAATGATGTTTATAGGTAGATTATATATACCGTTTGCATCTTCTTGCAAGTAGAAATTATTTTTTACAACACCGTCTGAGCATATATCAATTCCTAAAGAACTTAATACTCCACCTGTAACAAAAATGTATTTTGTTGTATTTTCACTCATAGTTTGTTATTTCCTTTTTATGCAACGATTGGCATAATAATTGTTATAAAATTATCGTCTTTTACGATAAATGGTAAAGAGGGTTCATTAAATTCAATGGTAAATTCATCTTGTAGATCAAAAACCGCATTATTTGGCACTTCTGCATAAGCTCCTAGCTGTCCCGTTGGTTCTACTAATTGTAAAGCAGTCCCTGCAAAACCATCAAAATTAATACTCCGAGTACTAAAAGTCCAATCATTTACATTCGTAAGCCCTGCGAAATCTGCATTGGCAATATCCTGAAAAGCTCCAGTATTTATTAAAACATAATTATCTCCAGTGGGCAAATTTGTACTAGGATTTATTGTAATTGTGTTTGTTCCTCCACCTGTTATATTTGTAGAACCTACATCAATTTGTTCGAGTAAAGCATTGGTACCAACGGTTCGAATTTCAATAAATTTTCCTGCTACAGGATTAACTACTTCATTAAATGTTAGGATCAAATCAGTAGTTCCTGCATTATTAACAGAACCATTAAGAGGACTCAGGTTTGTAATCAGAGGGGCTGGGTTTCCTAAACAAGCAATAGTTGCCTTAAAACCTTGTCTGATTACCGAACCGTCAGATGTAAATTTCAAGCTAAGTGAAGCTCCTGTTGATGAAATACTCGCAGGAATAATTCCTGTACCTGTATAAGTAGCTACTAATTTACTTGGGTCAGTAGTGGTTGCTCCATCATAAATATACAAATAATCATAGTTGAGTTCTACCTCAAAACTTGTAAAGATTATTTCCAAATTCGAAACTCCATCTGATGAAGTATAAGTTTCGGTATAATTTGTATTATCTACATAA
>NVRL01000119.1 GCA_002732645.1 Sulfurimonas sp.
GATTTTTCATATATATATATATATTTAATCTATTAATACGCTTATAAATATAGTTTTTTATCTATATAATATTATAATTTTCAAGCTTTATACTATATATTCTATGGATTATCAAATRTAACTCGGAGTTTCAGATATATGATTAAAAAATTTATACCATTTTTTGTTATACTTAGTTTAGTTACCCTAATTGTAACTATATTCCTTTCAGTCGCATCTCAAAAAGAGATGATAGTTATCAAAGAGGGTAACGCTGAAAAAGTGCCCCTAAAGATGGTTGTCAACAAATATCAAGATAGTGATTGTGGAATGGTCATAGATAATATGGAGTATATTTCACAGGTAATCTCACCAAGTGGTAARACTTGGTTTTTTCATGATCACGGTGGTTTTATAAAATGGCTTGAAGATAAAGAGTTTAAAGATACTTCTGTTATCTGGGTGATGAGTAAAGATACAAAAAAGTGGATAGATGGAAGAACAGCATCTTACTCCCTTGTTGATAAAACACCAATGGGTTATGGATTTGGTGCGTATGAGAACAAAGCTCCTACGCATGTAGATTTCGATACAATGCGACTACGAATGTTAAGAGGAGAAACTCTTAATAATCCACATATAAGAAAACAACTCTTAGGAAGCTAATAGCATTAGATGGAAACAGTAAATATTTTAACAATTATGAGCATAGCTTTTTTAGGTTCTTTTGGTCACTGTATCGGTATGTGTGGWGGAATAGTTCTCGCATATTCTACCATCAAAATAGAGCCTAAGAGTTCTAAAGTCTCACAAAGTGTTGCCCACTTACTATACTCATTTGGTAGGGTTTTTACATACTCCATACTAGGTGCAATGTTTGGTGCTTTGGGCGNAGTARTNWYTWTTTCYARCNMWTGSRWANRGTGCKTNWACWTWTWYYWSSCGRTKTGGCTATGGTTTTAGCCGGACTATCTCTTATGGGAAAGATAAAGTTTTTAACTCTTATAGAACACTCCTTCTCTTCATCATCACTATATAAAAATGCTTTTAAAAAAGTTCTAAACTCAAAGTCAAATCTTAGCTTTTTTGTTCTTGGAATGTTAAATGGTCTGCTACCTTGTGGTTTTGTATATTTCTTCGCTATTACAGCTGCAAGTACTGCCGATCCCCTTTATGGAGCTTTAGTCATGGCGATCTTTGGTATTAGTACTATACCGGCTATGTTTGGACTTGGCTTTTTAGCATCTCTTACATCCGCAACAAGTTTTAGAAACATGATGATGAGTCTTGCATCTATCGCTGTAATCCTTTATGGGGCATATACTATTTATAATGGATATGATTATATTGTAAACCCTAAGAAGTCATTGACTGAGTGCCATACCTAATTTTCATATAAAATCTACATTGATATATTAAGTTTTTTTATATCTAAATAAGAGTAGTATTTATTTAAGAGGTGTGCTATGAATGGTGATTTTCATAAAAATTTCTTAAAAATACTCTTTGCAGTTATCGCTCCTATTMTYTTATTRGTAGTGGTTTTTAGCTTTTATCTCTTTGATAGACTTATTGATGAGAAAAAAGAATTTCTTTTTGAAAAATCTGCAGCAATGGCTAGCATGATATCTAGTGTTGCCAGTTTTGATAGAAAGTATTCCAAAGAAAAAGAGTTTGGAAATATTTCATCAGCGGCAACAATATTTCAAGTACAAAAAACATTTCAATCTCTTGATGAAGTAGAACTTAAACTAGAGTATTTAGTTGGAGTTATTAGAGATCAGAAGATAGAGTTTATAGCATATTCCGGCGTACAACCATCATCTGTGAAATTAAAAGATTCATACTTAGCTATCCCAATGAGAAAGGCTATAGCAGGGAAGAGTGGAGTTAGTATAGAGCTAGACTATAACAATGAGCAAGTTCTTGCATCTTATCATCATATAAAAGATACAAAATGGGGATTTGTTGTAAAGCAGCCTTACATTACACATATTAAACCTCTTTACCAGACCGCATTTATGAGTTCATCAGCTGTACTATTACTAATAATATTTATATATTTTATTCTAAAAAGACATGACATAAAACATAATAAAAAGATTGAGTACAGCGAATATAGATTTCAGCAACTTGTAGAGAGTAGTGATGATTTTATATGGGAAGTAAATATTTATGGCATTTATAACTATGCCAGCAGACAAGTAGAAGCTATTTTGGGTTATAAAGTTCAAGAAGTAGTAGGTAAGACACCTTTTGAGTTTATGAGTCCTGATGAAGCAAAAAAATTTTCAGTTGAGTTTATGAAGATAATAGCAAAAGAAGCGAAGATAGTTAACTTGGAAAATACAAGTCTTCATAAAGATGGGCATGAAGTCTATCTGCAGACAAATGGTTCTCCTTTCTTTGATGAAAAAGGAAACCTAAAAGGTTATAGAGGTGTAGATAGGGACATAACTATCATAAAACTAAAGCAAAAAGAGATAGAACACCTTGCCTATTACGATACATTGACAGGTCTTGCAAATCGTCAAAATATTAATGAGAGAATTTCTCAGGAGATAAACTATACAAAAAGAAATAGCTTTGAATCAGCACTCCTCTTTCTTGATCTCGATGACTTTAAAGATATAAATGATACTCATGGACACGATCATGGAGATGAAGTCTTAAAAACAGTTTCTCATAGGATTTTAAAATCAATAAGAAGTTTTGATATTGCTGGAAGAATCGGTGGAGATGAGTTTGTAATATTAGTGCGAGGCATACAAGAGAACTACAAAAACAGTTTATCTCATCTTGAGAGTTTGCTTAAAAGAGTCCTTCACGAGGTAAATGAGCCTATTGTTGTAAACGGTTTCACTCATCATGTCGGAGTGAGTATAGGTGTAGCTATATTGCCGAGGGATGGTGAAAAATTAGAAGACATTATGAGGTGCGCTGACCGTGCTATGTATGAGGCTAAGCATCTTGGGAAAAACCGTGTCGTATTTCATAAAAAAGTGATATAATAACTTTAAAAAAAGGCTTGCTATGAAAAGCTCTATTGTCGATAGTATAAAGTCACTTCCTCCACTTTCAAAAACAATTATAGATATAAATAAAATTTATGCGAATAAAGAGTCTTCTATACATGATCTAGCCAAAGTAATAGAACACGATCCTATGATTGTGGCAAACCTTCTAAAAGTCGCAAATTCACCGCTTTACAGCTTTGGTAGAGAGATAAGAAATGTYGCTCAAGCTGTTAGTCTATTTGGTATGGGTATGACTCGTACTATAGCACTTGGAAACTCTGTTAGAAAACTTTTAAATGTAGATATGCAGCCATATGGAATWAMATYWSRAWKKTTYKMWKRKMTYYYWMRWWKKSWKKYTGMKKTKWWWYATMWWKRGWAWWWRMAKWKTAACAKARAAAMWSMMSWTWAGCTATACCTTGGAGCATTTTTACAAGAGACTGGAAAGATTCTTATAGCAAGCGCTATAATTGAAGACGATGAGACTATYAGKYKWAAGNTSMKMAAWKSMMWATTCAAACAACTTGGCAATGGTTGAGAAGTCTTATATGGGAGTCACTACTTCTGAAATAACTGCAGAAGTAYTTGAACACTGGGGATTTGACACAGAGTTTATCGAGATAATTAGATTTGCTGACAAACCAAAAGAAGCACCGGATGATATAAGAGAATATTCTACAGCTCTCAACATCGTAAAAACAATCTTGCCGGTAAATCAGCCACTATCAGAAAGATCAATTAACTTTGGAATTAAGTTAGCACTAGATGCAGGGTATCAAAGAAGTATTTTAGAGAGTGTTATTGAAGAATTAACAGAGAGTCAAATAGAGACTTTAGAGGATTAGGATGRGTAAAACAGTTACAGTAATAGATACATTTGGATTTTTCTTTCGTAGTTTTTATGCACTACCACAACATTTAAAGAACAAAGATGGTTTCCCAACAGGACTCCTAACAGGTTTCACAAACTTTATTTCAACTCTACAGAAGCAGCATGATAGTGACTATATTATCTTTGCAATAGACACTAAGGGCAATACTTTTAGAAATGAGATAGATCCAAACTATAAAGCAAATCGTTCGGCTCCGCCAGAAGAACTTACTATGCAACTCCCTATCGCTATAGAGTGGATAGATAAGATGGGTTATAAAACATTGGGTCAGGTTGGTTTTGAAGCAGATGATATGATAGCAACTGTTGTAAAACATGCAAAAAACAAAGGCTATAACGTTAGAGTTGTTTCTCACGATAAAGATCTTTACCAGCTAATAGATGATGGCAGGGTTGTTGTGGTAGATGCCATAAAGCGTAAAAGTATGGATGAAGATGCATGTTTTGAGAAATATGGTGTCTCCCCAAAACAGTTTATAGACTATCAGTCTATTCTTGGAGATAGTGCGGATAATGTTCCTGGTGTAAAAGGCATAGGAAAAGTTGGTGCTGAGAAACTTTTGGTTCAGTATGGAAATCTTGATAATATATATGCCAATATAGATGAGATTAAGCCTCCTGGAATACAAAAGAAGTTAAGAGAGTCCCATGACCAAGCATACATGTCAAAGCAGCTTGTAACACTTAAAGAAGATGTTTTAGACGAGTTTGATTTTGAAGAGTATAAAATGGACGTAGAACATCCATTTTTAAATATCTATGATGAACTTGTACAGTATGAGCAAAATGCAGTGCTTAGAGTCCTTCATGCAAAAAATATAGTTTCAGAGGAGACTCACAAAAACGCTGTTGTTAGAGTTGAAGATATAAAAGAGAGTGAAAATTTAAGCTTCAAAACTACTCTTATAACAGATGCACAAGAACTAGATAAGGTTCTAGAAGTGCTAACCCCAGAGACTATTGTCGCTTTTGATACTGAGACAACTGGTCTTAAATATGATGAAGATAAATTAGTAGGATTCAGCTTTAGTTTTAATGATGAAGAAGCTTTTTATGTACCGTTTGCCCACTTTTATTTAGGTGTACCCAATCAGGTAAGTAAAGAAGCGGTAGCTAATGCTATTAGAAAAATATTTAACTCTAAAGTAGTAGGTCATAACATCAAGTTTGATCTTCACTTTGTTAGTAGATTTTTAAATGATGATACCTTGGAGGTCTATGCTGACTCTATGATATTAGCTTGGCTAATAAACCCAGAGAGTGCTTTAGGACTTGACAAGCTTTCAGATAAGTTACTAAATCATACAATGGTCGCTTTTAAAGATATAGTCAAAAAAGGTGAGACTTTTGCAGGGGTAGAATTAGAAGATGCTTCAAAGTATGCTTGCGAAGATGCATATATAACTCTAAAACTATTTAACCTTTTCAATGAAAAGTTAAAACTTCAAAATGCAGATCATCTTATAGAAGAGTCACAAAATGTTGAAGTGCCATTTATCTCTACACTTTTATCAATGGAAAAAGAAGGAATAAAACTAGATGCAAGTTTCTTAGAAGAGTTCTTAGTTGAAGTTAAAGAGACTCTAACAAACCTAACTAAAAATATTCATAAATTAGCTGGGAGTGAGTTCAATATTAACTCTACAAAACAGCTTGGTGTGATACTTTTTGAGCATCTAGGACTTCCTGTAGGTAAGAAAACAAAGACTGGTTACTCAACTGATGAGAAGGTTTTAAACTCTTTAAAAGACAAACATGAGATTATAACGTTACTACTTGAATACCGTGAAGTATACAAGCTTTACTCTACTTATATAGAACCACTTCTTAAACTTAGTCGTGAAGATGAAAAAGGGCGTATTCATACATCATTTGTTCAAACAGGAACAGCGACAGGAAGACTTAGTTCTAAAAATCCAAACCTTCAAAATATACCTGCTAGAAGTGCTCTTGGTCTAAAAATAAGAGAAGCATTTGTAGCACCAGAGGGTAAAAAACTTATAGGTATAGATTATTCACAAATAGAGCTTAGACTTCTAGCTCACTTCTCACAAGATGCTGTTTTAGTAGACTCGTTTAAAGCAGGTAAAGATATTGGAGATGGTTGGTGTTGAGTAAGCCCGTTAACATTTATAAAAAACACTGTTGATTAAACAACGTCAACTATTCTTGTTTAACGCTAAATAGTATTAAAATGCGTATAAAAAATCTATTTAGTACTTTTATAGAAGCAAGTAAATAAATATTTATTAAACGTGTACTGCATTTGAATGATCGCGATAATAAAACCTAACCTCCCATCTAAAAAACCTAGACGTAAAAAATAGTGGCGGATGAAAGCAAAAAGGGATGATACTGTAGCTTTTGTTAAACTTCCCTTTTTACCTTTTCTATTTTTATCGTCAGCACTTAAACTTGCATATCGATTTC
>NVRL01000120.1 GCA_002732645.1 Sulfurimonas sp.
AAACTCAACTATTATCTGCTATAATTTGACAAAGTTATGACAAAGTTAAGTAATACTATTACTTACATAAATATTTGGAGTTCATATGAATAAAGAGAATACTAGCCTCAAAATACCAACCTCATGGAGAATTAAACGCTACTATTTATACATAATAGTTACTATTATAGCTTTAGGTCTTCCTTGGATAACAGTAGATGGAAATCACTTCTTTCTATTAAGTTTTGATAAATTAAAGTTACATCTTGCATTTGTACAGTTTGATATGCAAGAGTTATACCTAATGCCATTTTTATTAATGCTGATGTTCTTAGGAATCTTTGGTATGACAGTTGTCGGTGGCCGTGTTTTTTGTGGCTGGGTATGTCCTCAGACTGTTTTTCGTGTTATTTACAGAGATCTTATTGAGACAAAAATACTAGGTCTTAGAAAACGTATAAAAAATAAACAACTTGAACCTGATATGTCAAAGGCAGAAAACAAAGTTAAAAAAGTAATCGCTATTTTATTATGGACAGCTCTTTCTCTTCTAGCTGCTGCTGACTTTATGTGGTTCTTTGTTCCACCGGAAGACTTCTTTGCTTATTTGGCTGATTTTAATAACCACTGGACGCTTTTTGGTTCAGTAATAGGTATAGCGGCCTTCTTAATATATGACATCGTATTTTTAAAAGAAAATTTCTGTGTATATGTATGCCCATACTCGAGAGTTCAGTCGGTTCTTTATGATGACCATACTATTATGGCACTTTATGACATGCATAGAGGTGGTAATATCTATGATGAAAATCACAACAAAATGTTTACAAAACAGAAAGATATTCAAGTAGAGGAGCCTCATGCTGAGTGTACTGCTTGTGAGAGTTGTGTAACAGTTTGTCCTACTCATATTGATATTCGTAAAGGTCTTCAGTTAGAGTGTATTAACTGTTTAGAGTGTGTAGATGCTTGTACGACTGTTATGGGTAAACTCGGAAAACCTTCTTTAGTTACTTGGTCAAGTGATTATGAGATAGTGGATCAAAAAGGTAAGACTCAATATTTTCGTGCGAAAGTTTTAGCATATATAGCTCTTCTTGTAGGACTTATGGTTATTCTTGGAGTAATGGGTAGCACAAAAGAGCACATGCTTTTAAATATCAATAAAGAGACTCGTCTTTACTCTGTTAAACAACTACCAAATGATAAGTTTAGAGTTGAAAATGCTTATGAGTTCCTACTTCAAAATACTGAGAACGAGAAGATGAAGTTTTACTTTGATGTAATTCCTCCAAAGGGTATGGAAGGCAAAATTACTATTGCTAAACCTTCAAAAGAGTTTACGGCAGTTCCTGGAATTAAAAAGAAAAAAATAGTTGTACTTAGAACTGAAGAGATGCTAGTGGACAATGCCAGAAAAGATACTGTTATTCCTATCACTATTCGTGCATATGCAATAGGTCATGAGGACAAGATAGTTGTATTTAGAAAATCAACATTTGTTTTCCCTAGGTCTGACATCGTTAAAGGTAAGAAATAATTAACGTTTAAAGTCTAACATGATAGACTCTATAAAGGTAACTTTTTGGAGTTTATTATGTTGAAAAAAATTCAAAAGATTGTAATATATTTACTTTCGGCCTATGCAGTATTAGGTTTTATCGTCCTCCCTTTAGTATTAAAATCACAACTTGTAGAAATTGTTCAAAAAGAGACAAATGCCAAGCTCTCGCTTGATAGTGTTTTTTTTAATCCCTTTATATTTAGTCTTGAACTAAATAATATAAAGCTAACAGATGCTGATGATAAACATTTGATCTCTTTAGAATCAGTTCTTATAAATTTAGAGCCACACTCACTCTTTAACTCTACTATACATATAAAAAATATTGTCCTGCAAAATCCAGAGATATCTTTGGTGTATAAAAAAAATAAGTCTATAAATCTAGCATCTATTATTAAAGAAAAAGCCAAAGAAGTAGAAGAAGAGAGTAGTTCAGAATTTGAAATGCCAAGAATACTCTTAAATAGAGTGGCAATAATAGACGGAAAAGTAAACTATGAAGATTATACAAACAAAACACCATTTGAGTTCTCCTTTGATCGTATAGGTTTTGAGTTAAAAGATATAGATACAAAAGACTTTAACTCAAGCGATGCAACTCTTAGGTTCTATACTGCACTTGGTGACGGTGGATTTTTTGATTTGAAGAGTGAGATATTAGGGTTTAACCCTCTTGTAGTAAAGGGTAGCTTAGATTTTGAAGCAAGCAAGCTATATACGCAATGGAAGTACGTACAAGACGGCTTAAACTTAGAAGTAGCAAATGGAAAGATTGCATTTACAGCTAACTACTTCTTTAACTTAGATGATTTAGAAGCTACAACGATTGATAATATAAGTGCTTATATAGACAATCTAAGAATAAAACCAAAAAACAAGTATAAAGATGTTTTAAATCTTGATCACTTTTTAGTTAGTGGTGTTAGTGTTAAGCCTATGCTTCAAAATGTGCATGTGAAAAATGTAGCCTTAGAATCTTTATATATAAAAGTAAAAAGAGATAAAGCTAAAAATATTGACTGGATAGAGTATATAAAAACAAATTTTGCAGAGCAAAATGCCACTGTTGAAAATGATATTAAAGTTGAAGAAGAAACTAAACCATGGAGTGTTGTAGTTGATGAGATTGCTTTGGAGAAAATCAAAGTAGACTTTGTGGATGACGGAGTAAGACCAAATGTTACTACAAAACTAAATGACTTTAACCTATATGTGAAAAATGTAACTCTAGCTGGTGAAGAGCCTCTTAGTTATGATATGAACTTTAGACTAAATGAGAAGTTTGTATGTAGCTCAAAGGGTGATATAAAACATAAAGTCTTGGACGTTAAGAGTTATACTAAATGTAGTAATCTTGATTTGCTTAGATTCCGTCCATATATAGATGAAGCGGCTAGAGATGCACTAAGTCGGTACAATCTAAAACTACTACGTGCTACGGTAGACTTTGATGCTAACGTTAGTGTGTTAGCATTAGAAGGTGAAATACAAGTAAGTGTAAGTGATGCTAATATTAATCTAAGTAAGTTGGCGATAAATAAGAGAAGTACAGGAGAGAGACTTGTAGACTTTGTAGATTTGAGTGTGAATAACTTGAGTTTAGATACAAAGGCAAAAGCAGTAAGTATCCAAAAGACTACACTTAAGAGTTTAAATATTAGGACTAGAGTTTATAAAAACGGTAAGTTAAATATTGATAATTTAATAGTTGTGAAAAAGGCTAAAAAGAGTAATAAGCTTAAAAGAAAAAAAGTTAAAAGTGTAGAAGAGCCTGCGTATAGAGTGAAGTTAAAACACTTTGCACTCAAGTCAGCAAGAGTTAGTTTCAGTGATAAGACTCTAAAACCGACACTAAATACTAAGCTAGATAGAATATATTTTAATGCTTACAACATCGACTCAAAAGAGAAAACTTGGTTAACCTATAATCTCTCGGCAAGACTTAACGCTAAGGGATATGCAAAAGCAAAAGGTAAACTAAGTCATTCTCCTCTTAGACAAAAAGGTACGTTTAATCTAAAGAAAATCTCTTTAAAAGAGTTTAGTCCATATATAGAGAAAGATCTATATTTAAAACTAAATGATGGTTATATAGACTTAAAAACAAAAGTAGAGTATGCAAAAAGTAGTAAAACGGCTGATTTGAAAGTGAGTGGTAGACTAGATATAAATGAGTTCTTTTTAAATGATTCTAGAGATGACTCGACACTTCTATCTTTTAACAATATGGCTCTAAAATCTTTTGATTATGAAATGTTTCCTAATAGAGCTTTTGTAAATGAGCTTGATATCAATAGCTTTTATGTAAATGCTCTTATAGATGAGAAGAAGACGATGAACTTTGCAACTCTCTCTAAGACTCGAAAAGTAGAGACAAAAGATGCTAATACAACAGTAAGTGAAGATACAAATAGTTCAAAATTTCCATTTAAAATTATGAAAATAAATGTAGCATCGGGTAGTGCAAAGTTTGCAGACCTCTCTCTTCCACTTCAGTTTAAAACAGATATACATGATTTAAATGGTGTTATATACTCTATATCAAGTCAGCCTGGAGAAGTTAGTTATGTAGATATTGTAGGTGAGATAGACAAGTATGGTTCTACTAAACTTATAGGTTCTATAGATAGCTCTAACCCTAAACTATATACAGATTTGAACTTTAACTTTAGAAATCTGGAGTTAAACTCACTAAGTGGTTATAGTGCTAATTTTGCAGGCTATAAGATAGATAGTGGAAAACTCTTTTTAGATCTTGGTTATGAGATACTTGATTCACAGATGCAAGGTAAGAACTCTATTATTGTTAAAAATATAGAACTTGGTGATGAAATAGAAGATGAAAATATAACATCACTGCCTCTTGGGTTTGCCATTGCTCTTTTAGAAGATAGTGAAGGGGTTATAGATATTAACATGCCGGTAGAGGGTAATATAGATGCACCTGACTTTAAGTATGGTGCTCTTGTGTGGAAAACTTTTGGAAACCTTATTATAAAAGCAGTGGCATCTCCGTTTAGGTTCTTAGGCTCTATGATGGGACTTGATGGGGAAGAGTTAGAGTTTGTAGAGTTTGAACCTGGGTTAATGACAATTTTACCGCCGGAGAAAGAAAAACTTGATAATATAGCTAAACTAATGGTTAAAAGACCAAAAATATCTCTAAATATAGTTCCACAATATGATGAAGTTCAAGACAGTTGGATACTTAAGCAGCAAAAACTTATTGCAATGATTATAAAAAAAAGTGGAGTTAAAAATAAACAAAAGCAGCAAAACTCTATGAATATAGATTTGCTTGAAGATGTATATAAAGAGTTGGCTCCAAAGAAAAAAGTTAGTGATATCCAAAAAGTGTTGAAAAAAACTTATAAGGGTGATGCACTAGAGAGAGCATATCAAAATACTCTTGTAAAAGAGATGACACAGATGCAACCACTAACACAAGAAGAGCTTCAAGATCTTGCTAGTAAAAGAGCAGATATCGTAAAAGAATATCTTGTAAATCTAAGAGGGCTTAATGCCAATAGAATTGTTCTAAAAGCTGTTCAGAATGTTGAAGAGGAAAAAGAGAGCTGGGTAAGAACGAAGATGGAGATAGAAGTAAAGTAGTGATAATTTTTTGATATAATTCGCAATTAATTTACTATAAGGATATAAATGCCGTTTTCTCCKTCTAATCGTAATGGCACAATGAGTGGTGTGATATTTGTAGCAATTTTTGCTTCCGCTGCCACCATGATAGCAGGCTTACCTGCTCTAAGCTCTCTAGGAATATCTCCATTGGTTATTGGTATAGTTATGGGTATTTTCTATGCTAATACACTTCATAACCAAACACCATCTGAGTGGCAGGGTGGTATAACTTTCTCTGCAAAAAAGATACTCAGATTTGCAATTGTATTTTATGGTTTTCGTATAACTTTTCAACAGATTGCTGAGGTAGGTATAGACGGATTTATGGTCTCTCTTATTATGCTTACAACTACATTTATCTTAGGTACATATCTTGGTATAAAAGTATTTAAGATGGATAGAGATACTTCCATGCTTACTGCATCTGGAGCAGCAGTGTGTGGAGCAGCAGCCGTTCTTGCAACCGAACCTGTACTAAAGGCGGAAGAGCATAAAACTGCAGTTGCTGTTTCTATGGTTGTTCTTTTTGGAACAATAGCGATGTTCTTATATCCTGTTCTTTATACATCTGGCATCTTAGATATGACTGCTAGAGAGTTTGGTATCTATGTAGGTGCTACCATTCATGAGGTTGCACAAGTGGTTGCTGTACCTGCTTCTATCCCCAATGCATCTGCAGAGATGGCAAATGATGCTGTTATTGTTAAAATGACACGTGTGATTATGATTGCTCCTATGCTTATTGTTCTAGGGTTATATTTGGCATATACTGCAAAAAAAGAAGCCAGTAAAAAAGATACTAAACTGCAACTTGTTATCCCCTGGTTTGCAGTATACTTCATAGCAGTTTCAGGATTTAACTCATTGCATATCGTCCCAGAAAACATAGTATATATCATCAACGAAATAGATACATTTTTACTAACCATGGCAATGACTGCATTAGGTATGGGTA
>NVRL01000121.1 GCA_002732645.1 Sulfurimonas sp.
TACAGCCGCCCTAAAAGCCATTGATGTACCTGTATGCTCTCGCAGCAACAAACGAAAAACATTGTTATTAGCAGTGATAAACTCCATAAAGGTATCCACCGAAGTATTGATGACACCACCACCTGACGCAATCCGCACTCGGGCTTGACGCATCAGCTGGCGTAAAGCTAAACCCGCTTCATCAACTAACGTTAAGCCTAATTCGTCTATATCTTTAAAATGTCGGTAAAAAGAGGTAGGGGCAATACCTGCATTCCTCGCCACTTCTCTTAGAGAAATACTGGATAAACTTCGCTGTTCATCTAATAACGAAAATGCGGCTTCAATAATCGCACGGCGAGTACGTAGTTTTTGCTCTTGACGGTTCAATATATAAACCTATTGTAATAGAAGCACAAACGCTAGGAAGTGTTACGATTAGTGGCTCAGATATATTAGATGATGATGCATGGACTGAGACCTCTGTAGGTAGTAAAATATGGACACATACTTGGTTAGATAATTATGGTAGACATGCTTTTAGTCTTCCAGCTGTTGTAGATTTAGATACAGAGGTAAGGTACCATCGTGAAATATTAGCAATAGATGGAGACTTGGCAAGACCTTATCCAAACTTAGATAGATTGAAAAATAGCACTTTGCATGTTGATGCTGRCTCTTTTTTAAGTGATGAACATGCATTTTATGTAGATGAAGCAAGTGACCTTATATATTTACGAAGCACAAAAAATCCAAACAGTAGCGTTGTTGAAGTTGGTAAACGGGATGGATTACTTGATCTTTCAGGGAACTATATTGTACTTAAGGGTATTACTTTTAAACATGATGCTTCTTTTGAAAACTCTTATAGCTCTGTTAGTGGAGAGGCAGTTATGATTGGCGGTTATCATATTCTTGTAGAAGATTGCAATGCTATAGATAATGGTTCTGATGGGATGGTATTTAGTCCAGGAGCGGATTTAGTAGTTCGCCGAGGAAATTTTTTAAATAATGGTCGAGCTGGTATTATTACCGTAAGAGGTTATGCAAATGCTTATATCGAAGGTATAAATGTTTCTTACAATCAATGGCGAAGTAGTTTAGGACACTATACGGGACCAGACTTGTCAGGCTATGGAAAAGTAATGTTTTCTAGTAGAATCTATATTGAAAATTCAACATTCTCACATCATAAATATACAGGTATCTGGTTTGACGCACATAATATGGATATAACTTTAGACAATTGTTATTTTACTCAAAATAATGGGGCCTTGTGGTTTGAGATAAGTCAGTTGAATTTAGGTTTAATAAATAGTTCTGTTTATGATAACAATAAGGTTGGAGTGCGTATTGATTCAGAGAGTATCTATTTGAAAAATAATGTAATGTCTCAAACTAATCTAGATGGAGCATGGGGTATTATATCGACGCTTTATCGTGATTTGCGTGATGAGCAAGGAACCCCTGATGTTTACCTTGGAAAATGGCTTACATTAACTGATAATACTATCGCAATAAAAAGTGGCGGTGGCAAATTAATGTATATTAATAACCCTACCATTACAGGTTCAACTGCCACATCAGCAAATAATATTCTATATGCTCCAACAACTTCACAACGTATTTATTCCGGGAATCTCTCTTTTGATGAGTGGAAAACTGCTTTCAATGATACAAGTTCACAGTGGGCAGTAAGCTATCCTTTTACTAATGATGGTACAGCAACCGTTGGTTTTRARAMAASTWSTWTRAGTGTRGATGNAAAGCMAGNCTASWSTKCAAMTYCMAATWSTMCTTTCAAAAGCTATTGATGCTGAAGTGACTTTACTATTAAGTGCCGTAGGACTAGGAGCTACAATAGATGATGATTTTAAAGTTCTTACAGGAAATACTATTACATTTAGACCGTTAGAGAAAACAAAAATAATTGATATACTTATTAATCGTGATTATATTAATGAATCTGCTGAAGAATTTACTTTACTACTTACAAACCCAACAAATGCAACACTTACCGTAATTGATAGTATTAGTGTTACGATTGAAGCAAGTAATGAAAGTCTGAGTGCAGGAGTTGATAATACACATAATGCATATAATAGAATTGAAGCTGAAAATTTRGATGAYTATTRTGAAGTTAATATAATAGATAATGTTGGATTTGGAAGATTTAGAARAAATCAYTGGGCAATGTATCAAAATGTAGATTTTGGTACTACAACACCAACCGAGTTTGATATAAGCATATCGGTTCCAGATGCTTTAGCAGGTAGAGATTTTGAGATACGATTAGATTCACCAACAGGACAGATCATAGCTACTATTACAACAATTCCTACTGATTCAAGTACCCCTGGAGATGAGCGAACTTGGGATGTATTTGAAACTGTAAGTGCTAATATAACGGCAAATATTACAGGCAAGCATGATTTGTATATTGTAAACAACTACGATAATCAAAATGCTTGTGTAGTTGATTGGTTCGTATTTAAGTAGTTAAAGAAACAGAGTTATTTAATAATTACTCTGTTTCTACCACTCCCTTTAGCTTCATATAGTGCAATATCAACTCTTTTTACAAAAGTCTCTTCGCTCTCGTTACTTTTGTACTCCGTAACACCAAGTGAGATAGTAAGTTTACCAACAATAGCAAATGAGTACTCTTGTACTGCAACTCTAAGTTTCTCAGCAAGTATGGAAGCGTGAGCAGCATCTGTAGATTGTAGTGTAATCATAARCTCTTCTCCACCCCATCTAGCGGCTATATCACCTGCACGAGTAGTTGAGCTTATGATGTTTGCTATATCTATGAGAACTTTATCTCCAACATCGTGACCATGAGTGTCATTTACTTTCTTAAAGTGATCTATATCCAAGAAGATAATAGACATAGGAGAAGAAATAGCGTTTGATAGTGCCATCTCTTTTTCTAAAACATCATTTAGCTTATTTCTGTTAAATAGTTTTGTTAAAACATCGGTAGAAGCCATATGCTCAAGTTCTTTAATCTTTACATACTCATTTGTAATATCATCAAATGTAACTAGGTATAGTACTTTATCGTCTGTTTTTATATCTTTAGCATAAGGTCTGAAATATCTATGTTTTCCATCTTTTTCTATGCGAACTTTTAGTTTTTTAGAATCCTGTTCTTTTCTAAGGTACTCAATCCAGTGAACACCGTCATTGTATGTTTGAATGAAGTTGCTGTTGTTYTCTACTTTTTCAAACATATCAGAAAGGTATTCATGCCTCTCTCTAAACTCATCTACAGAAGTATAGCCGGCAAACTCAAGTATAGTTTTGTTAGCATATATAACATTCTTACCATCAGCAAGTATAATAAAGCTGGCATCTGTATCTATAATCTGTTGTAGAAGTTGTTGAGTAGACTCTATCTCTTTAGTCCTGCGATTTACTTCGCTTTGTAGTTTTTCACTGTGTTTTAGTTGTTTATAAATCAGTAAGGCAATACTTAGCAGGAAAAAAAGTACAAAGACTTTTAAGATTATTGCTCTGTTTTTTATAGATGATGTAACATTGTCGTACTCAGTAGAGTTAAGACCTATACTTATACCACCTCTAATATCACCTAGAACGTAACCTTGATGCTGATGGCATGGTAGGCAAGCTTTTGTAGTTACAAGTGCTCCCATATAGTTAAACTTAGAGTCATTACTTAGTTCGTAATACTCTTTGTCATTAGTTTTCTCTATATATTTAAGTGCTCTTGTCTCAAAAGGAGTTGCTTTATTGTTAGGATTGATAGGAATAAGACTTGTGATTCGAAAGTGAAAACCTTCAATGTTTGATATCTCTGAGAGTTGTCTTGTCATCCATGCAGGATTTATCTTGATAAGAGTTAGGTTTTCATCAACTTTTAGAGTATTGTTTTGTAGATAAGGATTAGGCTTTTGCCCTTTTTGAGGTTTTACATAAACGCCACCATAGCTGGCATTCCACTTTCTTGTATTTACTTGATCGCGAAAGTGTGTTTGAGCTTGTTTAACTAGTATTTGTTTCTGTAATTCAACCCCTTTTTCACTGAAAACATTTATAGGATAAAACAGAGCAAATAYTGATATGATAAAAATRGTAATAAGTACTATATATTTGTTTAGATTAATCATTACACTAATTTTAACAAATAGTTAAATCAGTTCTTCTTAAATTTCAATTTTTTTTGATAAATGTGTCATAAGTAGAAGTTGTCCCATACCTTCAAAGAACTTATCCACTCCCATATCTTTAGCATCTAGTGCTTTTTGCAGAGCAGCATAAAAAACTAACTGAGACTCCTCAGATGCTTGCATAAATGTATCAATGATATACTCAAAAGTCATAGTATGGACTTTTCCATTTACATCAAAGTCTATGCTAGAGTTGGCATCTATACCTTCATTTATGAGTATCTGTTTACATTTTTTTGTGATTTGATTCATGATTATAAAACTCCTATTAAAGATAGCATAACTATAAACATAGCTATTGGAGTGATATAGCGAAGTGAGAAATACCAAATCTCAAATGCAATACCTAGTTGGGGTTTAAGGATTGATTCTACTCTTTGTTTTTCCATAACAAAGCCTACAAAGACTGCCATTATGAGTCCACCAAGAGGAAGCATGATAGCAGCTGTTACATAGTCAACCCAATCAAAGAAGTTTTTACCTCCCCATGTTAGAGCTTCTTTGAAGCCATCTATATTTGAGAGTAGGGCAATGATACCTAAAGAGTAAAAAAATAGACCCATTGCAACTGAAGCCTTTACTCTACTCCAACTGAACCTGTCTATAAAGTATTGAACCATAGGTTCAACTAGGGATACTGATGATGTCAGACCTGCAAAGGCAAGTGCTAAGAAAAATAGAATTGCGAAGATGTTACCAATAATACCCATTTCATAAAATGCAGCTGGAAGAGAGATGAAGACTAAACCTGGACCTTTTGCAGGACCGGCACCATACTGATAAAGAAATGTAAATAGCATTAGTCCGGCGACGACGGCTATAGTAGTATCCAATAAAACAACCCAAAAAGCATTTTGAACAAGGTTTGAGYTTTTTTCCATAGAAGCTGRATATGTCATGATTGCACCCATCCCAAGAGAAAGAGTGAAAAATGCATGACCTACAGCTGTTACGAAAGCATCAGAGTCTATTTTTGACCAGTCTGGTTCAAACATAAAATCAAATGCTCTGCCAAATGAATCAAGAGTAGTTGCATAAGCGAACATTCCTAGTAAAATTATCATAAGAGTCGGCATTAAAACCATATTTATTTTTTCAATACCACCTTTAATACCTCTAGTTAGAACATGAGTTATCCATATAAATGCGATAGTGTGATAAAAGAGTTGTGTCCAGATGTCGGTATGAAGCATAGCGTTGAATGTAGTTTCAGCTTCTTCAACCGTAGCGGGAAGAGAGGATAGGGAAGTTATAATATAGTTAAATATCCAACCTATTACAACAGAGTAAAAAATCATAATAAAAAGRCCTGCTAAACCCTGAAAGCCGCCGTATTTCCAAATATTCTTTTTTCTAGGTGCTAAATTTTCAAAAGATGTGACACCATCTTTTCTTCCCATATATCCTATTAGCATCTCAGCGATCATAATAGAAAAGCCAATCAATAAGACCGTTATAAGATATATAATAACAAATGCACCGCCTCCATTTTCACCTGCGATATATGGAAATTTCCAAATATTACCAAGCCCAACAGCACTTCCCGTAGCTGCTAAAATAAACCCAATTCTACTAAACCTAGCTATTTTCATATGTAATAATCCCCTTAAATCGAAGCAATYATACTAGAAAATTAAAAGATATGAAAGAATTGTCGAAAAAGCATTGACATTTTAAAAATTATTGACTATAATTTCGCCTCATTAATCAGCGTAACGCTTGGTTTTTGTGTAGGTCGGGGTGTAGCTCAGTATGGTTAGAGTACCTGGTTTGGGACCAGGGGGCCGAAGGTTCGAGTCCTTTCACCCCGACCACTTTTATATTTATAACTTTCGTATGGTGAGATTAGCTCAGTTGGTTAGAGCACTGGTTTGTGGTGCCGGGGGTCGCGGGTTCGAATCCCGTATCTCACCCCATTCAATAAACTTAAATATAAAAACTTTTTAAAATAACTAATATAA
>NVRL01000122.1 GCA_002732645.1 Sulfurimonas sp.
GTATTTAGTAAGTTTTTATATATAGAACGAGATAACATAAAGATGTATGGTATATAAATAAATGATAAAACAAGTAAAGCTATGTGAGGACTTTCCCCATACTTTATCATCATAAAAAGTTGTGGTGTTAGCATTAAAAAATAGTAAACTAAAAATACATTAAATATTGGAGATAGAGACATAGTTCCAGCACTAATTAGTCCCATTATCATAGTAATAGATACAAATTCATAGTTCGCAGGAGAGTAATAAACACCTCCCAATGCACCTATGTTCCAAATAAATGCTGAGTATATTATAAAGGCAAGAAAATATTTAATATGCTCATTAATCTTTTGAATATCATTATTCTTAAGATGCAGTCTTAATACTTTTGCATTAAGGTATCTCAAATATATAAACACACTTTGAGCTAGTGCCCACAGTACTATCATTTCTATTGGAACATGATCATAAAACATCCAAATAAGAAGTAGCGATAGAGTGATTAAACCTACAATTGTTTTTGGTGTTTCATCCACCATTCTTTGTACAAGTTTTGGATGATAGCTACAAATCACTTATTTAGCATCTCTCTTAGTAGTTTTTCTTTTTTTCTTTGAAACTGGTTTTACAAAAGCTTTTTTAGCCGGTGTTCTAACCCTCTTTTTTTCTACTTTTTTATGCTCACTCTTTAGTTTAAGCTCATCCTGATCTTTTCTTCTGATGTTAGGATTAGGTTCAAAACCCTCTACAACTTCTTGCGGTATTTTTTGACCTATAAGTCTCTCTACATCTTTAATATCATATTTATCATATATATCTAAAAGTGAGATAGCCTCTCCATTTCTACCTGCACGACCTGTTCTTCCAACTCTATGAACATAATCTTCTGGGATAGACGGAAGCTCGTAATTGATTACATACGGAAGTTCTTCTATATCTAAACCACGAGATGCTATGTCAGTTGCAACAAGAACTCTAATTTTTCCTTCTTTAAACTGAGTAAGAGTTTTTAGTCTATTTGCTTGTGTTTTATCTCCATGGAGGATTCCACACTTAAGACCATCTTTTTGTAGTTCTATAAATAATGCATCGGCACTAACTTTTGTTTTTGTAAAAACTAAAACCTGAGGAAAGTTTCTTGAACCAATAAGATAAGCTAAAAGTTCAGCTTTTCTTGTCGTATCTACCATATATGCAACTTGGTTGATAGTATCAACTGTAGTGTTTTTCTTAGCCGTCTCTATGAAAGCCGGTTTTGTAAGAATTTGTTTTGATAACTTTCTAACCTTGTCACTGTAAGTAGCTGAGAAAAGAAGAGTCTGATGTCTTTTTGGAAGCTGCAAGTGGATTTTTCTTATCTCTTTTGAGAAACCCATATCCAGCATTCTATCTGCTTCATCTACTACAAATATTTCTATATTAGATATAGATAGTCCCTTCTCCATCAGCTCCATAAAACGACCAGGAGTTCCGATGACAATATCGATACCAGTTTTAAGCATACGCTGTTGAGCCTCTATATCTTTTCCGCCCACTAATATAGCACTAGTAATACTCATATGTTTTGAGTAGTTTTTTACATCTTCGTGTATCTGGATAGAAAGTTCACGCGTCGGAGAAAGGATAACAGCTCTAATAGTTCTGTTTTCATCAGCAGTAGTGTTTCTAAGTTTTTGTAAAATCGGAAGAGCAAAAGCAGCAGTTTTTCCCGTTCCAGTCTGTGCTGTAGCAAATATATCGCTCTTTGCTAAGACTAACGGAATAGCTCTTTTTTGTATAAGTGTTGGAGTCTCATATCCTAACTCTTTAATAGCTCCAAGCAATGGCTTGATAAGCCCTAGTTTTTCAAATGACATAAATATTCAACCTTATAAATTATTAATCGAATTTTAGCATATTATTAAACAAATAAGGGGAATTGATAAAAAAAGTATATTGTACCTAGGTACAATAGATATTTAAACCCATTACAGTATTATTCTATTACAATTTATAATAATACACATTTAAAGGACATTTTGCTTATGGCCAAAAAAACTACTTATACGAAGATAACAGCTAAAATAATATTTATCACTCTTTTTTTTACACTTATTTCAGCATATACATACAGCGAATATATGAAAAAAAATGCTATATTAACGCTAGCTCATATAGATGCTAAAAAGACTAGTATGCTTGTGTTTGAGACACTTTATACTGCCATGCAAAGAGGATGGAGTAAAGAAGACTTAAATGAAATCATTACAAGACTAAATCGTGTCGATAAGAACCTGAAAATTAATGCATATAGAAGTAGCATCGTTGCAGAGCTCTATGGTGATATAGAAAAAGACAAAATAGCCAGAGAATCAACTTTAACAATCAAAGAAGCAATGAAGGGAGAAGAATCTCTGAATATTTCCAACCTAGAATATATAAACTACTACTATCCAGTAGTTGCAAAGGATGATTGTCTAAAGTGTCATACAAATGCAAAAGTCGGTGACATACTTGGTGTTATAGATATCTCATACCCTGTAAATGACCTAAAAGTATCTCTAAATGAGATGATAAACTTTTTTATTCTCTTTATTGTAATTTTTTCATTGGTAATCTTTTTAGCCATTTTTATTGAGTTAGAGACTTACCTGATTAAACCAATTAAAAATTTCTCAAACGTTATCAAAAATATTACAAATTCTCAAGATATGACAAGACGGGTAGAGGTTAATGACAACATAGAAGAGATAGATGCCATAAAAGATGTCTTCAACAATATGCTTGATTCTATAGAGCATCAGTTTTACTATGACAACCTAACAGGTCTTCAAAATAGAAGAAGACTTACAGAGATGCTGGAACTTCATAATAACTCTTTTTTAATGATTATAAATATCGACTCTTTTCAAGAGATAAATGACCTCTACGGTGATGATGCCGGGGATAAATTGTTACAAGGATTTGCTAAATTCTTACAGACCCTTATACCAAAAGAAGAAAAACTCTATAGACTACACTCTGATGAGTTCGCATATCTTTGCCAGCAGGGAATAGACTTAAAAGAGTTTACAAACTTTGCAGCAATGATAAGTGAAAAGATTTCCCAAGAGAGCTTCTCAATTGGTTCTAAAGGAGAAGTGAGTCTAAGTGCGACTATAGGYATGTCATATGGGACTAATATGCTTTTAGTAAATGCTGATACAGCTCTTGTTGTTGCTAAGAAAAATAGAAAACACTACTTGATGTATGATGATTCTATGGCTATGGCAAAAGAGTATGAAAAGAATTTTACATGGACAWAACGTTTAAAAAAAGCAATAGATGAAAATAGAATCGTACCACTTTTCCAGCCTATTGTAGATGCTAAAACACAAAAAATAGTTAAGTACGAAGCTCTTATGAGAATAGTTGACGAGAATAATACTTATATAGCACCTATACACTTTTTAGAACTTGCAAAGAGAAATAAACTCTATCACCAACTAACAAAGATAATGATAGAGAAAACATTTGAGAAGTTTAAAGATGTTTCATATCTAGTTTCTATTAATAWATCTGTTGAAGATATACTAAACAGAGATATTTATAACTTTATACTTGAAAAACTACATACATCACAGATGGGCAAAAGAGTTGTTTTTGAGATCATAGAATCAGAAGGCATAGAAAACTTCGATGRASKYRWAGMNAYTYRYYAWCNGNAAGTTMRRMWGNATGGWNCAWKNAGTAYCNTMTASNTGASYNNTTKGWRNCARRWKRSTMRMMCTWYGAATATCTAATGAAGTTAAAAGTTGACTATATTAAGATAGATGGTTCTATGATTAAAAATATAGATGTAAACAAAGACTCTCAACTCATAACTCAAACCATTGTCGACTTTGCTAAAAAGATGAATATACAGACAGTAGCCGAGTTTGTCTACTCTAAAAATATTTTTGATAAGATAGTAGAACTTGATGTTGATTATGCTCAAGGATATTACTTCGGTGAGCCAAGTGAGAATATAGAGCCGTAAGTAGTTATAAAGTAAATTTTTTGCCAAAATATAATATTAAATAGATTATAAATTCTTTTTTGATACTATGAATGACTATATTTATTAAAGGCACTATTTGGAATCCTTAAATCAAATTATTTCCGACATCTCATCATTAGTATGGGGTGTTCCGATGTTAACACTGCTTGTAGGAACAGGTCTATTTTTAACTATTAGGTTAAAAGGGCTACAGTTTTGGGCACTAGGTCACGCCTTTAAACTGATTTTCAAACATGAAAAAGATGCGAAAGGTGACATTTCTCATTTTCAAGCACTCATGACTGCTTTAGCTGCAACTGTCGGTATTGGAAATATTGTCGGTGTTGCTACAGCCATTACCCTGGGTGGTCCTGGAGCTGTTTTTTGGATGTGGGTAACAGGTCTTGTAGGAATGGCTACAAAATACTCAGAAGCTATACTGGCTGTCAAATATAGGCAAGAAGGTACAAATGGCTTTAAAGGTGGTCCCATGTACTATCTAACTCATGGTGCAAACATGCCAAAGCTTGGATATGCCTTTGCCTTTTTTACCATACTTGCCTCTTTTGGTATCGGAAATATGACTCAGGCAAACTCAGTAGCGTATGCCCTCTCTTCTCAATTTTCTATAGAACCGTGGATAAGCGGTATTGCTTTGTTAACTGTTACTTCATTTGTAATACTTGGAGGCATTAAATCTATCGGAAAAACTGCTTCTATCCTAATCCCATTTATGATTGTTGTTTATATCACTACAGCTCTAATCATAATCGWTATGAATTTTGATAAAGTTGGAGATGCTATAGGTCTGATTTTTTATCATGCTTTAAACCCAATAGCTGCCGGAGGTGGCTTTTTAGGTGCTACAGTTGCAGCAGCTATTCGCTTTGGTATCGCGAGAGGTGTATTTTCAAATGAGTCAGGACTAGGTTCTGCACCGATTGCTGCAGCAGCTGCAAAGACTGATGATCCGGTAAAACAGGCTCTTGTCTCTATGACACAAACCTTTATAGATACCCTTGTAGTCTGTACTATGACGGCAGTTATTATCTTAATGGCTCCGGTTTGGATGAGTGGAGGTAGTGCCGGAGAGTTGACTCTAAAGAGTTTTGAGTATTTTCTAGGAGATGCTGGTGCTATAATAATCGTACTGGCTACTGTACTATTTGCATACTCTACAATTCTTGGCTGGTCTTACTATGGGGAGAGAGCATTTGAATATATTTTTGGTGAAAAGTCAATAAAAATATATAGAGTTGTATTTGTAAGTTTTATACTTGTTGGAGCGATGATGGAGTTAAAATTTGTTTGGAACTTCTCAGATGTCGCAAATGGACTTATGGCTGTTCCAAACCTAATCGCACTACTTATTTTATCTAAGGTAGTTGTAGCAGAGACAGATAGATATTTTAATTTAAAAACGATATAATTTGATTAATAAAACTATAAGTAGTATAAATGGTTAGAAAAAATCTTNAAAAAATTAGTAAAAGTGAAAAGCTAAAAGAATTTATAAAAAAGTATAAAGTACCGCCTGAGTATCTCTCTACAAATAGGAAGATGGTATCTAAAGCAGTTTTTATAGGATTGTTTATAGCATTTATCCCAATGCCTATGCAGATGCTTCTAGTACTTGCTATGATGCCATTTTTAAAGTTTAATGTTCCAATAGCTCTTGCGATGTGTTGGCTGAGTAATCCGTTTACAATGCCGCCGATGTACTATATGGAATATTTAACTGGTGCTTTCTTTTTAGGAAGTGAGCCTCTTGAAGTTGAGATGACACTAAAGTGGTTTAGTGAAAATATTGATGATGTTTTTATTGATTTATATACAGGAACACTTTTTTACGCTATCGTTGGGTCTTTGAGTGGATACTGGTTAGTAAACCATTTCTGGAAAGGTTCTGTACATAGAGATAAAAAACTTCACCGCAATGACAGAAAGTCTTAAGAGTTTTTCTTAAGACCTTTTACTTTTGATTGTCTCTCAT
>NVRL01000123.1 GCA_002732645.1 Sulfurimonas sp.
TGTCAATGATATCACCATAAACCATTGCACCACTCTCATGCCAAGTAGAAGGGATTAGATATTTTGACGTGCTTGGTCTTTGAACAGTTGTAAATAGTGTTGGTTCATGTCTCTCGTTTATAAGACCCATAGGCATTAGCATATTACCAACTCTAATATTAACATTTTTGTTAATTAAAAAGTCAAGATACATAAACTCTACTATAACTTCGCCACCCTCAGCAGTACCACCGTCATTTGCTACACCACCGTGTTCAAACTCGATCTCAGTATTTAAGATGATATTATCACTAAACTTATAACCTATATATGGAACAAATCTATATACATCAAGAGTTGTCTTGTCAGTACCACCTGATACTTTAGTATCTGAGTAAAACATCTCACCATAACCACCAATACTTAGAGGAGATTTTGAGTAGTAAACTTTAGAAGCTGCAGCTCCAAGACCACTGTAAGATTTTTCACTGTCAACTGTTGTATAGTTAAATCCTGTTTTTAAATCACTTGTTTCATCAACTAATGTTTGTGTCATTTCACGAAGTTCTTTAACTTCTTGCTTAAGAGCTTGAATGTCTGCTGACTCACTTGCGTAAACAGTGCTACCTAGTAATAAAARAGCACTTAGTGCTAATGTTATGTTTCTTGTTTTCATATAGTTTCCTTTTAGTAATGATATTTGTTATCATTAATTATGAATGAATTGTAACTCAATAATTCTTAAATGAATATAAAAATGATAATTATTATTAATATGATTTAGTGTGAATAAAAGGGCTTAATAATAAATAAGCTATAATAAATAAAAAAATATAGAGAGTATATGAGAGAAATATTTAATAGAGTAGAAGATAATGGCGAAGTAGTTATTGAAGTAAATATCGAAGCAACAGATGCCAAAGATATGAACCCTTGGCTTTTTAGTATATTTGTAAAATATGATTCTTTAGATGAGACTAAAGAGGGTTATGAAGAGTTCTTAGAGACTAAAGAAGCCCTTATCATTTCACTAGAGCATCAAGATAGAGCTGTATATGTAGGTAGTAGAGTTATTGATGGATGGAATGAGTTTTATTTCTATGCATATGACTCTAAAAAGCTTGACTCAATAGCTAGCAAGWTATTAACCCCTTCAAACTATGTATATGAAAGTAATGTTGTAAGAGATACTAAATGGGGCTTTTACGAAACTCAACTTTTTCCAACAGAGTTAGAGTTTTGTCACATCCAAAGTGCAAAGATAATCTTCTTACTTGAAGAAGAGGGAGAAGACCTTACTATAGAGAGAGATGTTGAACACTATATATCATTTGAAACTCCGACGCAGAAAAACAGGTTTATAAATACTCTTGATCTTGAGGGCTTTACTTTTAAAGATGATATTAGCTCGGAAGAGTTTGAACACGGTGTAGCTCTTGTAAAAAAGCATACTGTTACAGAGCCAGAAGTTAAAAAAATTGTCAATGAACTCTTCGCTAAAGTAAAAGAAGATAACGGCTACTACGAGGGTTGGAGTACAGTTTTGATGAGTGAAGAAGAGAACTAGATGAAAGATATGTTCAAAATTGTAGGAGTAGTAAACTACCTAATAGTCGTTTTTTTAAATGCTTTTACAGATCTGGGACATAAAATAATCATACAAAATACTATTTTTAAAGTATATGATGGTGAGATGCAGATTGTTTTAACTACTATTGTAAACGCACTTATCATACTGCCTTTTATAATTGCATTTTCTCCAACAGGATTTTTAGCAGATAGATTTCCTAAAAATGAGATTATGAAATACTCAGCTCTGTTTGCTGTAGTGATTACACTGCTTATTACTTACTCCTACTATAACGGACACTTTTATACGGCATTTTGTTTTACATTTTTACTTGCTTTTCAGAGTGCAATATATGGACCTGCAAAGTATGGTTATATAAAAGAGATAGTTGGGGTTAAGTACATCAGTAGCGGTAATGGGGCTGTTCAAGCAGTTACCACTGTGGCGATTCTTGGCGGTATGCTTTTTTATACTGTTTTATTTGAAGGTATGTTTGATGATAGTCTTGTAACTAAAGAAGATATACTGACTACTATAGCTCCGATAGGATGGCTTTTAGTCCTTGGTTCAGTTATACARTTTTATTTGGCTTTAAAACTTCCAAATAAAATGACAGGTGAAGCTAAAAGTGATTTTGATTTTAAAAGATACTTTCAAGGTAAATATTTACAAAAAAATATAAGAATAATCAGAAGAAAAAAAGAAATCTTTGCTGCTATTATTGCTCTTGGTCTTTTTTGGTCTATCTCCCAAGTGATTCTTGCTGTATTTGGTGAGTATGCCAAGAGCGAACTTGGTGTAACAAATACCATATATATTCAGGGTGTTATGGCTCTGGCTGGAATAGGAATGGTCAGCGGATCAATATTGGCTGCGAATGTTTCAAAATACTATATACATACCGGTTTAGTTGCTATTGGCTCTTTCGTTATAACAATAATCGTATTTATAATCCCATCTTCTACTTCTATGATTACAATGGCAGTTCTATTTGGTCTATTTGGTCTGTTTGCAGGGTTTATAATGGTTCCTCTAAATGCTCGTATTCAATTTCTTTCTCCACGTATTCACTTAGGTACGATAATGGCAGGAAACAATTTTGTACAAAATATTTTTATGTTCTCTTTTTTGCTTTTGACAACTATATTTGCTTACAACGGTATGAACGCTAAAATTCTTATATACATTATGGGTTTTGTAGGAATTATGCTTACTTATCTTGTGTTTAAAAAGTATGCGATTATGACTTTTTGGGCATTTGTAGAACTTGTTTTAAAACTGAGATACAGATTTCATTATGTTGGCTTGGAAAATATTCCAAAGTCTGAGGGAGTTCTGCTTCTAGGAAACCATGTCAGTTGGGTAGACTGGATAATAATTCAGATACCGATAAAGAGACGATTGAATTTWATRATWSAWWWWSAWATTTATAACTGGAAACTATTTAACAAAGCGCTTAAGCGGGGTGAAGCTATTCCTGTCTCTTCAAAAGCTTCAAAAGATGCCTTTAGGGAAGCCTCACAAAGGCTAAAAAATGGTAAAATTGTGGCAATATTTCCAGAAGGTGGAATTAGCCCTGATGGAGAGACCGGAAAGTTTTACAAAGGTTATGAACTAATATCAAATGACTATGACGGAAAGATATCAACTTTTTTCATTGATGGGATGAATGGCAGTCTATTCTCAAAAACAAGAAATTTTAGTCTATTTAGTAGAAGGGATGTAACAGTCTACTTTTCGCAACCTGTATGCAGAAAAACAAAAACAGAAGAATTAAGAGAAATTATTACAAATTTAAAGGACAAACATGAAACTCAACAAACCTAAGCATTCWCTATTTCGTAATGGAATGTATGCAGTAGAAGGTTTTATAGATATAACAAAAAATGAGACATCATTTAAGTGGCAACTGCTTTTACTTACAGTTATGGGTGTAGTAGCATGGAACTTACCTATTAGTTTTGGACATGCAAGTATCTTGTTTATATCACTATTTATTCCAGTGTTAGCAGAAGTTACAAATAGCTCTATTGAAAGGGTTGTCGATTTAGTGACTACTGATTATCATATTTTGGCAAAACAGGCTAAAGATGCAGGTGCTACTTTAGTTCTTTTAAGTCTAATCGTAACAGCCCTTATTTGGCTCTTGGTTTTAGTACTGGCCTTTAATCTAGTATAGGAAAGTATAGAAGAATAATTGGAGTAAAAATGAATATACAAAAATCAGAAAATCAAACCAACTTCAAAGAAATCTTATCAACAATACAAAACTCAAAACAAAAAGCTTTACAACAAGTAAATATAACACTTATAGAGCTTTACTGGAGTATAGGTAAATATATATCTACTAAAACTATAAAAGAAAATTGGGGTAAAAGTGTAGTTACAGAGTTAGCGATGTTTATAGAGCAAAAAGAACCAACTCTCAAAGGATTTAGTGATAAAAATCTTTGGAGAATGAAGCAGTTTTATGAAACATATTATAAAAATGAAAAACTCTCAGCACTGCTGAGAGAATTATCTTGGACAAATAACTTGATGATAATGTCTTCTTCAAAAAGTGAAGAAGAAAGAGAATACTATATAGCACTATCCATTCACGAAAGATACAGCTCACGAGAGCTAGAAAGACAGATAAAAAGTAGTCTTTTTGAAAGAACAATGTTAGCAAATAAAAAACTCTCACCAGTGCTGAGAGAATTACCACAAGACACAAAAAATATATTTAGAGATGTCTATGTATTAGACATATTAGGTTTAACCAAACAGCACAAAGAAAAAGATTTACAAAGTTCTATTTTGAGTTCATTAAAAGCTTTTATACTTGAGGTTGGTAAAGATTTTTGTTTTATGGGTCAAGAGTATAGACTACAAGTAGGAAATAGTGATTTTAGTATAGATTTACTTTTTTACCATAGAACCCTACAGTGCATGATAGCTTTTGAACTAAAAATTGATGATTTTAAACCAGCTTATTTAGGACAATTAGAATTTTATCTTGAAGCATTAGATAAAGATGTGAAAAAAGAGTATGAAAATCCAAGCATAGGAATATTACTTTGTAGAAAAAAAGATGATGAAGTTGTAAAATATGCATTAAACCGTAGTCTTAGCCCTACTGTTATCTCTGAATATGAAACAAAGTTAATACCAAAAGAAGTTTTAGAGCAAAAACTTAATGAGCTTTATGAAATGTATGAACTTATAGAGGAAAAATAATTGAAAACTGAGGTATTATAAGTCAGATGAAATTTATATTAATAATAACTATTTTAATTAGTATTGCTCTTGCACAAGATAGACCAAAAATAGCACTTGTTCTTAGTGGCGGTGGGGCTAGAGGTGGGGCACATGTCGGTGTTTTAAAAGTCTTGGAAGAAAAAAATATACCTATTGACATAATTGTGGGAACAAGCATGGGCTCAGTCGTTGGTGGACTCTATGCATCTGGACGTTCAGCTCAAGATATAGAGCAGATGCTTGTAAATAGTGAGTGGAAAGATTACATAAGAACAGATTTTGACCGYGCGGATACTCCTATGAGAGTTAAAGAGGTCGAGTATATCTATCAAGGCAGACTTGGACTTGGAATAGATTCTACAAACAGTGTTGTACTTCCAACAGGTGTTTTTAAAAGACAACCGCTACTTTTAAAGTTTATGGCAGAAACTCAACATGTTCAAAATATCAGAAACTTTGACAATCTTACTATTCCATTCCGTGCCGTTGCTACAGATATAAAAAATGGTAACCCTGTTATTTTAAAATCTGGTTCTTTAGCAAAAGCTATGTATGCTTCAAGCTCTATTCCAGGTGGACTTCAGCCTATAAACATAGATGGAAAAGATCTAGTAGATGGTGGWGTAAGTGATAACATTCCGGTTGGACTTGCAAAAGATATGGGTGCTGATATCATCATAGCAGTTGATGTTAGTGAAAACTTTGATGAAAATCTTGATGTAAATTCTTACTTTGTAGTGCTTGGGCAGATGGTCAACATACTTATGAGAAAAAATGCAAATGAGTCAATATTAAAACTCAGTGATAAAGATATTCTTTTGACACCAGATCTAAAAGAGTTTAGTGGTTTGGATGTTAATAAGTACTCACTTATTATAGAAAAAGGTGTTGAAATAACACAAAAGTCATATGCTTCAAAACTAAAGCATCTATCTTTAAGTGATGAAGAGTATGAAGATTACAAACAAAAACGTAGAGATATAAAACAAATTAGCGCACCAATAATAGATGAAATAGAGATAGTTAACTCGACATATATAAGTGATGAGTCTATTTTAAGTAGGCTTAAAATTAAGGTTGGAGATAGACTTGATGAAAATATTTTAAGAGCAAATCTTATGCATATCTATAATATGACTATATTTGATAGCGTAGAGTATACGCT